>JACWAG010000145.1 GCA_014874425.1 Syntrophaceae bacterium
CCCCCAGCGGCCAAAATCGGCGAGATAGTCGAATCCATAAATGAAAAGAACCTGGGATTAACCATGGTTACATCGGAAAACAGAGTGTTGGGTATAATTACGGACGGTGATCTGAGGAGGGCCTTGGCAAATGGAACTAACCTGTTTGAGAAAGAAGCTCAATTCCTTATGACTAAGGATCCTCTCAGTATCAGATCGGACAGGACCGCAGCGGAAGCGCTGGAAATCATGGAAAGCAAGTTGATTACAGCTTTAGCTGTAACGGATAACGATGGCAAGTGGTTGGGGATAATTCATCTACATGATTTACTTGGAAAAGGACAGATTCGTTTCGCTTCTTGAGTAGAAACCAACAGCCCGAGCGTCCCGTTTGGGTTGCTCGGCTCACATTTGTTTGTCCGGTTTTTTGATTCGACCGGAAACAGAGAGAGCTGGTTTGTCCCGAAACATGGTTCAACTGGGATAAACTGACGGAGGGAGTTATGAAATTGGAAAAGGAAGACCTCGAATATTTCAGGGGTATTCTTCAACGACAGTTAGACGAATTGGTACGTGGGGCTGGCCGTACAGTGGACGATATGACTGAAGGAGAGGGGAAAACAACTTTTCCGGACCCAACAGACCGTGCCTCCCTTGAATCTGATCGAAATTTTGAACTTAGGATTCGTGATCGGGAGAGAAAATTAATTAACAAAATCAAAAAGGCCCTCACTAAAATCGAAGACGAGAGCTTCGGTTTTTGCGAAATCTGTGGTGAACCCATCGACTTTAAGCGACTCGAAGCCCGACCGGTAACCGCCCACTGTATAGAATGCAAAACTTCCGAGGAAGAAGAAGAAAAAATTAGAAAAGTATAGTTTTCATATGCCTCTTCTAAAACTGGATTGGTTAAAAGGTAACAGATTTGAGTGTTCCACAGGGTCCCGAGCCCGCACAATTAGTGATAAGCCTTTTGAGCGCTCAAGGAAACCCACTTGACACATTGAGTCACGATCTCGAGGCGTTATTTGGACCTGTTGAAAACGTTTTTGGCCCACTTCGGTTCGATTTCACGACATATTATGATATAGAGCTTGGAGCAGGGATAAAACGCTGGATCGTAACAGTTCAGAAACTCGTTGATCCTGCCCGCTTGGCCGAGATCAAACTGTCGAGTAACGGGGTTGAACGAAAATTCGCATCTAAAGAAGGGCGAAGGCAGTTCAACCTGGACCCGGGCTTGATGACTCTTGGAAACTTTGTGCTGGCGACAGGCAAAAACAACGCTCATAGGATCTATCTCAAGGATGGAATTTTTGCGGATTTGACTCTCATTTTTCGTCGTGCGAGTTATCGACCGCTGGAATGGACCTATCCAGATTACTCGGATTCCGTCCTTATAGACATTCTGAACCGGATTAGAGAAACGTACAAGCAGAAGCTGGAGAAACAGCGTTGAACGAAAAATCTATAAAAAGTATGACAGGATTTGGCCGTGGGAGCCAAATTACTGGCGATGTCGAAGTTGTGACGGAAATCAGGGCCGTCAACCATCGATTTCTTGACATGTTTATAAGACTCCCTAAAACATATAGCTGTTTTGAACCACAGATCCGGAAAATTGTTTCAGACAAAATTAATAGGGGTAAATTTGAGATCACGGTTACCCGCTCGGGAGCCAAAGGACCACTGACGGAACTTTCGTTGGACCATGACCTTGCGAACCGTTATCACAAATGTTTGATGGAGTTGAAAGATCGTTATGGTCTGGCTGGTGAAATAACTGTTTCGGATATGCTCACCCTCAAGGAGATAGTGTCTTCTTCAGACAACGTAGAGGGATTAGAGCAGGAATGGGGTCTTGTCGAGAACAGTGTCACACATGCTCTGGTGGCGTTGGATGAAATGCGAAAAACCGAAGGTTTCGCCTTGTGGAAAGATATCGAAATCCATCTAATTTCGATTAGTGAAACGATTGATCTCATAACACCGCTTGTAGATCAAATTTCTTCAGAGGCGCGAGTCAGACTGGAAAAAAAGGTTCGGGAAATGACAGGCGGCTTGGAGATCGATGATGACAGGATGCTCCAGGAACTTGCGTTGATTGCGGAGCGATCCGACGTTAGTGAGGAACTTACGAGACTAAAAAGCCACGTTGACCAGTTCCTTGCTTTTGGCAAAGAGGGATCACCATTGGGTAGAAAACTGGACTTCCTTCTGCAGGAACTTCACAGGGAAGTTAACACTTTGGGTTCTAAATCAGCTTCAACCGACATTTCCGCGCAAGTGGTCCACATTAAGACTGAAGTCGAAAAAATACGCGAACAGACACAAAACATAGAATAGGCGCTACAAACATATGAAAAGGTGTAAACAATGGCTCGAGTCACAGTAGAAGATTGTCTGGATAAGGTGGAAAACAGGTTCGCCCTTGTTGTCCTTGCCTCCAAGAGAACCAAAGAATTGAAAAGGGGCGCGCCCCTTCTCGTAGGAAATAGGGATAACCGCGAAGTAGTCATGTCTCTTCGGGAAATAGCCTCTGGTAAGGTAGGAGGATCTCTACCGGCATCTTACGTCCCCAAGCACAAAAATGATGTCAAAGTAGAAATAAAGAACGATTGAGCAAGATTCATAAAGACGACACAGGCCGCAGCGTTATTTACGGTACCCATCCGGTTATGGAAACTATAAGGGCAGGCCGAAGAAAAGTTCACGAAATTTGCCTTGTAAAAGGGTCAGACGTGGAGAAACGCCTGAGGCAGGAATTTGAAAGCGCGCGCCTCAACTTGCGCTACATGTCTGGGATTGAGCTTGATTCGTTAACCCGTGATGCAAAGAATCAGGGAATCGCTGCCCGTGTCGAAGCCTTTCCCTATGATGACTTTGAGACCGAAGTCTTGAGACTCAAGAGGAATGGTCGTTTCTCCGTCCTGGTCCTGGACCAGGTTCAGGACCCGAACAATCTCGGTAATGTTTTGAGGAGCGCATGCTGCTTTGGGGTGGACCTGGTAGTCCTATCCAGGGATAGAGCTGTCTCGGTAACTCCATCGGCTGAGAAGGCTTCTGCAGGCTCTGCCGCGCATATGAAGATTTGTCGCGTAACAAATCTTAACCGAAGCATAGAAACTCTCAAAGGCGTTGGCAGTTGGGTATATGGAGCGGACTCTGTCTCTGGGACTAGCCACTTCGAAGCGGATTTCTCTGGGAAGACAGTGTTGGTTATGGGTGCTGAGGGCGCAGGGCTACGCCGACTGGTAAGGGAAAATTGCGATATCATGGTCAAAATTCCCATAACGGGCCCAGTCGGCTCATTGAACGTATCAAACGCCACATCCATAATCCTTGCTGAAATCTACCGACAGTCGACATCTCCCAAAACAAAACATTGAAACTGATCTCCTGGCAGATTTGCCAAAGATGTTCCACTTCTAGGGTAGTCGGATGAAACTGGTCATAAATCCCACTCCGATTAATCATTTGTTTACGAGAAATCAGCAGATAGTTATGGCTATGGAACCTGAAGGCATTTTAGAAGTCTTTTATAAAGGGGGAATGTCATATCCTGACCGACATTTTCTTCTAAGTCTGGCTCAAATGGCTTTGTTTGCAATCGAGGAGGATGATGGTCAGTATGTAGAATATCTGGAAAAAGCTGAAATTGAAGTGCATAAAGATGGAAAGGTTACCCAATTGAATCCTGATCTAATAATAGCACGATCTGATGGTGGAGAATTTGCGGCATTGGTAATAGGAGATCCGCGTAGGGCAAGGAAATTGGCCGGACAATCCGTTAGGGGACTTACAGGGAGAATTAGATTGGATGTTCCCTAAGTGTGTTTCGTCCATGTATTGTGAACTGATCAAATATTCCATGTAATTAGAGGACTTGGTAATGAATATAAAACGCGCTTTGGCATTTTCTCTGTTGTTGGCAGTTTTTTGTATTCAAAATGCGGGCGCCGCCAATATATCCGGCAGGTGGGAAGCCTCAGTTATGGGTCATAGAGTTAAGGCCGTGGCTGAGCAGAAAGGACAAAAACTCTCTGGAGTCGCATATCTTTATGATCCTTTTGGGCACAAGTCTACCTGGCATTTTAACGGGACCGTCAATGGGGTCGATGTTCAGGCGGCCCACTTTACCGGTAACAAATTCACGGGTAAGGTCGTGGCAGACGGAAAAATGTCCGGAACCCTCGAGACCAGCAACGGGTTCCACATACCTCTTGATATTCACAGTGTGAAATAAAATTATCGAACCAATGTCTGTACCGTGGGAAAAAAGGGCCGAGAAAATTAGAACCATCTGGTTCTTGTTCGCTATGATTCCTGTTGTTATCCTGAGCGCGGCCATTTGTACTTTGGTCTTGGTAATCGTTTCACCTTTGACCGCTTATGCTTTTGTGACAAAAAAGCATTTAAAACCCCCAGGGTCCAAGCCAATAAAACGAAATTAATATGAGCTGAAATGACTCTTATTCGGAAACGCTGTCTTTCTTTGATTCCAATTTTGATGTGAGTGGCTGTTTGGCCGTTTGATCGGTAATAAAGAATTCATCAGGTTTCAATTTATAAATACCATTAAGAAGATTTGAATCCGCCATAGCTGAAATCTTTTCTATCCGATTGTTCATTCTCTGAATTTTTGGATCATCCTGTGTCAAGAGCGACCAAGAGTCGAACACGGTCTTTTCGACGTTTCCATTTTTGAAGAACATCACAATGGATTGAATAGTCCCCTGGTCTGAGAACTTGACCTTTACGTCCTTAATCCCTTCAAATTCACTTAAATCACCAGGATCGATTTCCAGGACAGTGGAGTCATCGTGCTGTTTTTGCCGCATCTTGCCGAACCTGGATGTGTCTCCGTTGCTGAGGCAATTCACCAGTAGCATCATTGGATCAGCGAACCTTGACACGTCTCTTTCTCCATCGGCTTTGAAAAATTCCAAATCGCGATTGTCATGTATAAGCGCAACAAATTCCCCGTCGGATAAGATTTGCAGATTGACATCGCCGGTAAGTTTCAGTTCAAAGCGACCCGGTTTTTGAAAAATCAACCGACCGTCAACACAAGCCTCATGATTGAAAAGATTGGATTGTCTGATCTTGTGAAATTTAGCCTCAAACTGTCCGACAATATAGGCTTTTTTTTCCACAATTTTGAGGAGCGAGTGGATGTCGGGCTCGGAGACTATGCCATTTGTCGACGCGCAACAAGTTAAGAAGACACTCAAAGCGAGTGGCAGCAGGCGCGACAAAAAAAACTTGACGCCATTTTTAAAATTAGTTGTTGAGATAGTAATCAAACCTGATTCCGAAATCCTTTACGCCAAATAAAAAAATTCTCCGAGAACAGCCCGGCCATTTCCCTTCAATTTAACAACAATCCACGTAGATGAAAAGGGGTGCGCCTAGTGTATGTTGCTTAGTGCGGGTTTCAGGGATGGACGTGGGGGTATCTAACGCGATCCACTAATCTTGGAAAAGACGCCACGGATACCTTCTCCTAACGATAGAAGATCCTGGCCGAATTGTTGGAAAACATTATTGGGCTGATTTTCGGAGGGCGCCAGTTTAGGCTGGAGCGGCTGAACTTGAGATTCGGCCTTCTGAGTGATACCAAAAGAATCAAGTATTGATCCACCGATAAGGTTCCGTTCGGTCAAAGGTTGAGCTGCTGGCAAATCTGAAGCGCCGCTGGATTGGTACCCTGAATATTGTCCTGATGCCCTGTTTCCAAGCCCTGGAACATTGGCAGGCGTTTTGCCTGGAGAGTCCAGT
This sequence comes from Syntrophaceae bacterium, assembly GCA_014874425.1. Taxonomy (GTDB): domain Bacteria; phylum Desulfobacterota; class Desulfomonilia; order Desulfomonilales; family Desulfomonilaceae; genus CAJBEZ01. The sequence continues at coordinate 5,761 of JACWAG010000145.1, forward strand.
TCCACTGGAACAGGACCTTTTCCTTGTGGATAGTAGGGTTTAGCGGCGGGAAGGAGACCAGGAGTCTTGACTGCGGCTTCTTCCTTTCCGCTGGGCTTCTGATGCAAAAGGGCCTTTGATCTGGCAAGGGGTAGCGCGGGCCGGCCTCCGGATGAGACAAATGGGTCGCTGGCAGGAGCTTTATGTGATGTTGGGGTCCTACGAATACGCGCTTCGCCGGTTGCTGGTTTTGTTGTTCCAACCCTTTTGGGAGTCCGGGGTTTGGAAACTGCGGACCCTGTTTCCTGGTTGGAAGAAGGGCTACGCTTTATCTTAGTTTTTGTTTCCGGACCAGTAGTCTTTTCCTGTTTGGGTGGAGTCACGGAACTCTCACGGGGTGACTGAAATGGCAAAGATTTTACGTCCATCTTTGGAGCTTCCATGTCAGGGACGGGTATAGGAGCTTGGGGTCCCAAAGGAGCCTGGACCGGCCCTCTTTTAGTAGGACCGCCAATAACCGGAGCTTGCGGAGGCGATGTGAGGCCCTGCCGAGCGTCAGTTTGAAACTGGCCGTATTCTTCTGCCAGTTCAACTCTTTTGGCTTTTAAAAGTGACAAAATTACATTTTCCAACCCGATGGAATCCCAGTTGGTCGTTCCCACGAAGAACCCGAGCGCTCGCCCATTTTTGTCGATCAGGTAGGTGGTCGGATATTCCGGAATTTCATAAATCGCGACTGAATTTCGATCAGTCACAAAAATAGTTGAAAC
>JACWAG010000146.1 GCA_014874425.1 Syntrophaceae bacterium
GAAGAAAATGAAAATCGACATAATCTTATACGCGTCGTTGACCCGGTTCGTTTCAGGATCTGTGGCTGGAGACCCGATCCAGTTGGAGATCCAGCCAAAGGCTTCCGTAAATGATGTGTGGTATAATACCGCCTGATGGACTCCAATCGAAACCCCAGCCCATCAAAGTATCGCATATTTGTTTATTCAAGGAGTACCCGCTGCCATCCGTAGAAATCAAAAAGAGATTTGAAACCAAGCTCAAGTATGCCCATTTCGTAAGAATACGGGAATCTCTTCAGCAGGTTGCAGCGGTAAGCCCTGGATCACAAATCAAAGTGGTAGATCTCGCCTGTGGTCCTGGAAATATGGCCCTGTTCTGCGACGATGCCCCTGCCATGGAATGGTTCGGGCTGGAACTATGGCCGAATGAATTGAGACAAGCCGCTGATACTACCGCTTACAAGGGATTGGTTCAGGCGAATCTCGTTCACCGATTGCCCCTCAGAAAGCACGCCGCTGACGCGATTGTACTCAACGAAATCCTCATGTACCTCGAAAACTCCGCAGAACTCTTGTCCGAGTTGTTTGATATTGTCAAACCCTCGGGCATGTTATACATTTACAACCCAATTTACACAGTCCCTACCTTGTTCTCCACACTTAAAAAGATTGGTAGACGGATCCACTTGTCTGATGAAGCTGTGGCCTTTGATTCTCAATACGACTGGAAAAAGTCTTCAAGAGCTTCCAGAATAAATTTTTATTCTTTTGATTCTTTGGTCACAGAGATTCAAGAGGCAGGATTCAATATCCTTGAAACAACAGGGTTCCGTATTTTTCGTAATCGCATCCGTTTAATGCGTGAACTTGAGAATTTCCAATGGTATAGGGAAATCACGAAAAATGTTGCCCATCGTAATCCCCGGTTGGCCTCGGACATTTTGGTAATTGCGCGAAAACCATAGAACAAGGTGTTCCGTTTGGCCTATAGCTTTTAAGAAATAGAGAATCTGCAGGTATCGCCTTCACATGTTCCCTTGATGGTTGGGTCCACAGTTGATAGAGCGTCAATCGCGTCGGAATTCACTATATCTATGTAATCAAGATTGGCTGCGACATACGCTCCAGCGTCCGCAGCCTCCAAAACATTCTTGATTAACCCAAGCGTTTGTCTTAGAGCGTCGAATAGAATTTTTTCGTTAACGGTCATTTAAAAGGCTCCATTATTTGGTCTTTTCCCATTTCCAACTGGTGTCACTGAATGATGTCACAAATCCTCTGATATTCGAGGTAATCCAACAGACCGGATTCACATGTAGCCGGTAGGCGGTAACCACATTTACCACACTCGTATCCTACAAAGTCACAATCCTCGATTCGAATGTTTCCATGTTCTATTTCATCACCGATGAAAACTATTTCTGAAAAAACTTTGGCCCCGTTGCAAACCTCAACTATCCTATTATTTCCACATTTCGGACATTTCCAATACATATTAGGAGGCTCCCTAAAAGGGTACTGATTTTCTTTTGAACCTTAGGCGGAATTTGTCTATTCCCCTTTATCGCTCTTTTTATTCTTGTTGTCTAGGCATGGGAGGAGAGTTGCGGTAAGCACATTCCAACTAAGCACACTAAAGCTTGATACTCGACGACTAGGTCAGATAAATCAGACGAGTCATCGGATCATTGGGTCTAAGATATTTACAACCGCTTCAGCAAAATTCTCGTCGTTGATATGCGCCTCAATTTCTATGACTTCTATTTTGGAATTGAGTCGAGTTCGAAGCTCGGAAACAAAGATCTGATCGGCATTCTGGTCATGCAAAGGAGCCCCCGCGGCGTCCGCTTCCGAAAAGCCCCCCATCGGAATAACCACCTTGGTAGGACCCTGTGAACGGTTTAACTTTTCCGAAATTATTCCGGCAAGCCTAAGCATGTCCTCATCTGACGTTCTGACACCGGACCTGAAGTCGTACCAAAAAACAGCGCGGTCGCGCAGATGAGTCGGCATTGTATCCTTTGAGTCGAATTCCATCACTACACAATCGAGGCCACCAGGAACCAGCACTTGCGGTAAACCTAGACGACCGGCGGTTTCTAGCCTATTCGACCCAATATCGCCGCAATAACCACCATAAAGAAAATCAGCGAATTCATGGAGCGCAAAATCCACAACAGCATTTATGACGCCCTGTTCTATCAGATCTTCCATAGCCATGCCGCCAATGCCATTTGCGTGGAAAGGAGCGACTTCGTAGCCTTTTTCTTCAAGCTTGGCTTTGACATGCATGGCCCCCTTGGTGATAAAACCAAAAGAGGTCAAGCCTACGATAGGTTTGTCAGAGTCGATCTTTCTGGAATCGAAAGCCATGCCCGCTATAGCTGCAACCGCATTGGAAAGTATCTTCCTACTAATGGGATTGAGACCGAGAATGTCAACAACGGAGTGCATTACAGTGATATCCTTAGTTCCAATTAGTTTGCTCATATCTCGGGATGCGACAGTGGACACCATAAGCTTCGGAACCCCAAGCGGCAGACTTCTCATTACCCCCGTCCCGATGTGGGTTCCAGTTCCTCCTCCAACGGACACGATTCCGGACAAACGACCAACATGCTGAAGCTGTTTGACTATTGAGGCCGCTCCGAGGATCATGTTTTCTACAGCATACCTCCTGTCGCCCCTTCGATATATGTCCTCTATAGTAGTACCAGCCGCCAGAGCGACATCTGTACGAGAAATGTCCGCTGGACACATTGGCGGATGAAGCGTTCCAACGTCGATCACTATCGCGCTACATGCGTGATGTGAGAGTTCATCCCTCATGAACTCCACTTCTTCTCCTTTTGTGTCCAATGTTCCGATGATTGCTACGATTGGGTTCATTGAAACCTCACGCATAAGGATTGTGAGCCAGATGAGTGCGAAAACTGTGTTTTTAATTCTCACTGTTTAACGATTTCGTCCAGAGAATTCTCTTCTCGCTTCCTGATAGCTATTCTTAGAAACTTTCGGACTGGCGCCATCATGGGCTTTTCTCGAAGAACTACAATGTCTGCGGGGAACCGAATGTTGCCTTCGACAAGGTCAATCTTTTTCAAGACACCTTTGGAAAGCTCTTCAGCCACCTCGTTAGCCATGACGAAAGAAACCCCCATGCGGCGTTCAACATAGGCCAAGATGAAACTCAAACTACCTGACTCTATGATTGCGGAAGGTTTCACATCGTATTCTCCAAGTTTTTTCAGGATAGCGTCTCTAGACCCCGAGCCCTGTTCACGTATTATCAGTAGTTCGCCGCTCAGGTCCTTTATGGAAACCGGCCCCCGATGAGACTGTGGATGGTCGGGCCTGGCAACGAGCACTAGTTCGACAATTGCAAAAGGGAATGCCTTAAAACAAGAGTCGTAGTTTGTTCTGGCGACAACAACCAAATCTTCTTTTCGGTTCCTCAAGCGGGCCAATAAATCAAACGAATTCCCCTCGTTTAATCTTACCAGAATTTTGGGGAACTGATCTTGAAACTTTGAGACCAGTTCCGGCATAAGAGTCACAGCATAATCTTTGGTTGTTCCGATTCTCAAGACACCAGAACTCGGTTTCCTCGCTTCATCAAGCAGAGATTCAATTTGCCCTAGCCGAGCAAATATGAGCTTGCTCAACAAAAATATTGATTCCCCAACATCTGTAAGATTGTATTGGTTTCCTTCACGATAGAACAATTTTACAGCGCATTCTTCCTGGAACAGTTGGAGTTGTTGCGAGATCGCTGATTGACTGACATTCGAAATTTCAGCAGCGCGAGTCATACTATGAAACTGGCAGAAATGATAAAATGTTTCGAGGTGCTTGAGGTTGATTGTCATGCCAGAACCTCACTTTACCAAAGTATAGTATAAGATAGCCTTATAGACATATAATTTTTTCTATCTTGACTTGACTACTACAAAAAGTTGATAATTTTGGTCATGTTAAGGGACTTGTGGAAAATGGGACGAGATCTGAAATTCCTGGTTACGTCAAAGGCGTCTGGGCTGTAAGTTCCATTGTTTCCTCGGGTCGCGTTTTATGCAATTTTTGTGAGATTGTCGAGGCCTCGCGATCTTGATTTAGCACTTCCCAACGACTCATGACGGAAAGCATGAGAACCAAAATTGGCGGACCTGAAGCCTATCGGTTCATTATTGTTTTTGTCGAGTGAACAATGCTGCGGCGCAGCATCAGCAGCACATTATCAACGTAGACAGACCATATTAACCAACGCGATTTGATCTGATTGCTGGAAAGGCATGTAGTGAAGAGAATTGTTGTCGGCATAAGCGGAGCAAGTGGAATCATCTACGGCGTGCGCTTGTTAGAAGTTTTGAATCAACTTAATGGTATCGAGACTCATTTGATTCTTTCACGTGGAGCACGGGTCACAATGGAACATGAGGCTTCGATTAGACCAGACAGCCTTGAAAGACTAGCCCACGTATCGCACTCTCCAGACAACCTTGCCGCTTGTGTTTCAAGTGGATCTTTCAAGACCGACGGCATGGTGGTAGCTCCTTGCTCAATGAAAAGCCTATCTATGATCGCCAACTCTATCGATGACAATCTGTTGATTCGAGCGGCAGATGTTACCCTTAAGGAAAGAAGAAAACTTGTGTTAATCGTCAGGGAAACACCTCTGCATCTTGGTCATCTCCGCCAAATGACAGCAGTAACCGAGATAGGGGCAATAATATTGCCGCCAGTTCCATCTTTCTACCACAAGCCAAAGACAATAGAAGACATAGTAGATCAGACTATAGGAAAAGTCCTGGATCAATTCAATATCGATCACCACCTGTTTCAACGCTGGGCGGGAGGATGATCAAGGAAGATCTCGAGAAAACAGTAATCCGCTTCCTGGATTCATTGACGACAATGACTCTCAGTTGCAGCTTAGCGGATGAACCATGGATTTGTCCCGTATTTTACGCTCGGCAGGGATTTGATCTTGTTTTCTTTTCGTCACAAAACTCCAGACATTCTGCGGTGTTCAAAGAAAATCGACGAGCCGCGGCTTCGGTTCATGCAGAATGCGACAACTGGCGAGATATCAAAGGAATACAGATGGAAGGCCATGTCGAAACTATAACGAAGATACCTGCGATCGCAAGAGCTACTGTAACGTACTTCAGAAGGTATCCATTTGTTAGAGAGTTTTTTAGCAAAGACTCTTCTTTGTCCGATGACCTTAGGGGGAAAATGAGTAGAGTCGCTCTGTACATTTTTCGCCCTGGTACAATACTATACTTGGATAATTCAATCGGATTAGGTGTCAGATGGAAACTGACCATACACGATGGAGTAACGGTTGGTTCCCCTGTTCCAGCCTAACTCCAGGAAATAGTCCAAACTCATAATCGTTTCCTTAAACGGTCAACGGGTCAAATGTAAGCAACAAGAGATAGGAGGACGAAACATGGCCGAGATGAAATTCCCAAATCCACACGAAGCGGAAACTATTCCAGGGACCGAAGGCTGGGAACGTATGTACCCCTACAATTATCAGTACAGTACTGAAAATCCGGAACGTAAGAAATATGAGGAGGATATGTTCTGGTTTTACGATGGACTGCACTATCCAGAACCCATGTATCCCTTTGACATCATTTGGGACGAAGCGTGGTATCTGGGCCTTTCTCAGTTCAATTCCAGGATCTTCATCGTTCCTCCTGCAATGGGTGTCGATCACCGCATTCATAACGGTTACATTTATATCACTCCATTACCCGTTTCTGACCCAAGCGAGATTCCAAAAAGGGCAGAATTGTTTATGAAAAGAGCGGGGTATTATTATCAGAACTGGGATCGTCTCCATGATCAGTGGGAAGGAAAAATGCGAGACGTTATTGATCAAGTCTCGAAGCTGGAAATCCCCACCCTCCCTGAAATTGAAGACGAGTCTGTGGTCACTGAAGGTCTTGGCACATCAACAGGGTATAAACTGCTTAAATCTTATGATAAACTTGTCGACCTCGGTATACTCACATGGCAATACCACTTTGAATTCTTGAATTTGGGGTATGCCGCCTACGTGGTCTTTGTTGATTTCTGTCAAAAAGCCTTTCCTGACATCCCTCTCCAGAAAATCACACAAATGGTGGGTGGTATAGACGTAATAATTTATAGGCCCGATGAAGAACTCAAGAAGCTTGCGAAGCTCTCCATAGATCTAGGGGTTGATGACATTGCGATGAAAGGCTCCGCATCCGTTATCCTGGAAGAAATGGCGGCTTCTGAAAATGGGAACAAATGGCTGAAGGCCTTTGAAGCGGCTCGAGAACCGTGGTTTTATGTATCCACGGGAACCGGTTGGTATCATCACGACAGATGCTGGAATGACGATCTGGACATCCCATTGTCTGCGATGGGGATTTACATAGAAAAGCTTAGAAAAGGAGAAAATATAGCTCGTCCGACTCAAAGCATTATTGAAGAAAGAGAAAGGCTCGCTACGGAATACAGAGCTTTACTGAACACAGACGGCGACAGACAGACTTATGATCAGCTACTCGGAACCGCGAGAACAGTTTTCCCCTATGTCGAGAATCATCTTTTCTACGTGGAGCACTGGTTCCACAGTCTTTTCTGGAACAAAATACGGGAGGTCGGGAAAATCCTGGTTGATTACAAATTGATCGAGGATGTGGAAGATATTTGGTACTTGAAACGATCCGAAATCAAGGACGCTCTCTGGGACGTAGTTACGAGCTGGGCGACAGGAAGCAAGCCTAGGGGACCGCTCGTTTGGCCGAAAGAAGTGTTTTGGCGTAAGGGAATCATGGATAAATTCCGTCAGTGGACACCACCCGATGGAATGGGCTCCATGCCGGAGAACATAACTGAACCTTTCACGATAGTTTTGTGGGGTATCACTTCCGAGTCTATGTCGAATTGGGCAAAGTTAAAAGCCGTGGCGGAGGGTGACGTGACCAAGATAATCGGCTTTCCTGGTTCCCCTGGCGTGGTGGAAGGCAAAGTTCGTGTATGCCGCACAGTCAAAGAGGTAGGACAACTTCAGGAAGGGGAAATACTTGTCGCTCCCACGACTTCTCCTAGCTGGGCCCCAGCTTTCCAGAAGATAAAGGCTGCCGTTACCGATGTTGGAGGCGTCATGTGCCACGCTGCTATCGTCTGCCGTGAGTATGGCCTTCCAGCCATCGTGGGAACAGGATCCGCAACATCGAGGCTTAAAACCGGCCAAAGAATAAGGCTTGATGGTTCCAAAGGTGAAATCAACATAATCGACTAGATATTTGTCTTAACACTATAGGAGTC
>JACWAG010000147.1 GCA_014874425.1 Syntrophaceae bacterium
CCCCGGGCCTTAAGTGTCGACGATGTCGACAGGTTCTTCTCACGAAATCAGGAATCGCCAAAAAGAGACGTGGCTATATTTGAACTTATGTACTCATCCGGTTTAAGGGTCGGCGAACTCACTTCACTCCAAGTAGGCGACATTGACATTGAGAATGGTTGGGTAAAGGTTATCGGCAAGGGATCCAAGGAACGATACTGTCCAGTGGGTGAAAAGGCAATAGTGGCGTTGAGGGCCTATTTACCAGAGAGACTAATGCTTCTGAACGCGCATCCCAATGTGCGAGGCATGAAGGCTTTATTCCTGAACAATAGAGGTGGGCCTCTTTCTTCAAGACATGTGAGGAGAATTATGAAATCGTTCCTTGATGGCGCCAACATGGGTCGGGACGCGTCACCTCACGCCTTGAGACATTCATTCGCGACCCATCTGCTTCAGGGAGGGGCAGATCTGAGGTCCATCCAGGAAATGCTCGGTCATTCCAGTCTTTCTACTACTCAACGATACACAAAGGTTGATCTCGGAAGGCTCATGGAAGTCTACGACAAGGCCCACCCTCACAGTGGATTCAACACCCCCAAGGTTTGAACCTCCTGGACCTTTTCTGATTTGTTCAAGCGTCAAAATCTCGATGAAGGAATAATCTCAAATGAAAGTGATAACGCGTTCTACGACAGTACTTTGCGTCCGACGCGGAGATAGGGTCGTAATGGCAGGAGACGGTCAGGTTTCACTAGGTGAAACCATTGTAAAGAGTTCAGCAAAAAAGGTTAGGCTAGTTGGAAAGCAAAATCGCGTTCTAGCTGGATTTGCCGGTTCGACGGCCGATGCGCTAACTCTCCTGGAAAAGTTTGAACAGTCCTTGGAGAAATATTCGAATAATCTGGCCAGGGCCGCAGTGGAACTTGCCAAAGACTGGCGAACCGACAGGGCGCTGAGAAGGTTGGAAGCCCTTCTAATTGTGGCCGACAGGGAACAGACCCTGTTGCTGTCGGGCACAGGAGACGTGGTGGAACCTGACGATGGCGTCATTGCTATAGGCTCAGGCGGAAATTACGCCCTATCCGCTGCTAGAGCGCTGATGCGTCACACAGACATGGAATTGACCGAGGTCGTAAAAGGGGCAATGGCAATTGCCGCTGAAATATGTGTTTTTACCAATGATAATCTGATAATTGAAACAATTTGATACATGTCAAGGCTACACGTTGTATCAAAATGGTTGCAGTTTACACAATATGGAGCAATCTAAAGTTATGGAAACACTAACACCGCGTGAAATAGTCCAGGAGTTGGACAAATACATTATTGGTCAGGACAATGCGAAACGTATGGTAGCGATCGCATTGAGAAACAGATGGCGAAGGAGACAAGTCCCCGAAGAACTCAGGGATGAAATTGCGCCGAAGAATATAATTATGATTGGCCCCACAGGCGTAGGCAAAACCGAAATCGCCCGTAGACTCGCCAAATTGGCGCAGTCGCCTTTTCTGAAGGTTGAGGCTTCAAAATTTACAGAAGTCGGGTATGTCGGACGGGACGTGGAGTCTATGATCCGCGATCTCATGGAAATTGGGATCAATATGGTCAAGGAAGATGAATATGAAGCGCTGAGACCAAAAGCGGAGGAACTGGCGGAAGAGCGTTTGCTGGACATTTTCCTGCCGGTTAGACAACCTAGAAAATTGAGACGCAATCCTCCCACATCATTGTCTAAAGACAATGACGGCGAATTGGAGGTAGCGCAACGCACCAGGGAAAAATTCAGAAAAATGTTGAAAAATGGAAAGCTCGATGACAGGGAGGTAGAGATCGAGACCCAGGTAAACTCGTTGCCAGTAGTTGAAATTTTCTCCCCCGGTGGAATGGAAGAAATGGACATCAACCTCAAGGACATGATGTCAAACTTTTTTCCAGGAAAAACCAAAAGAAGACGGGTTAAGGTTCCTGAGGCTTTGAACACTTTGCTTCAGGAAGAGTTGAACAGGCTCCTGGACAACGATAAGGTCGTAAAAAAGGCAAAACAGAGAGTGGAACAAACGGGGATCGTCTTTGTAGACGAGTTGGACAAAATAGCAAACGCACACGCGTCCGCTCATGGTCCCGACATATCGCGAGAAGGAGTACAACGGGACCTGTTGCCAATCATCGAAGGTAGCAACGTGAGCACCAAACACGGGGTTATCAAGACAGACCACATCCTGTTTGTGGCCGCCGGCGCCTTTCACGTATCCAAACCCTCGGACCTCATCCCCGAGATTCAGGGCCGTTTTCCGTTACGGGCTGAGTTGTCAGCGTTGACGCGACATGATTTCATTCGTATTCTCACAGAACCGAAAAACGCTTTGGTAAAACAGTATCAAGAACTCCTTAAGACCGAAAAAGTGTCATTGGAGTTCACTAGAGAAGCAATAGAAGAAATTGCGCTGTTTGCTGAAGAAGTAAATGAAAGAGCGGAAAACATTGGCGCAAGAAGACTCCACACCATCATGGAGAAGCTGCTGGAAGAAATTTCATTTGACGCGCCGGAGATGGCTGGTGTGTCCGTTAAGGTAACCCCTGAAATGGTACAGGATCGACTTAAGGACATAGTCAAGAGTGACGATTTGAGTCGATATATTTTGTAATTGCGACAGATGGCACTGGCTTACATTTGGTTGATCTCTTGAATTAATCACGCGTTTGATTATAATCGTTACAAGATTATTTTATGGCCTGAATATTGCATAATTAATCCGTTGAGTCTCCGTTGGTTATTGGAGGCATAGCCGCCTTTCATTCCAAGGAGGTGTCCAATGGAAACCAACCAGCTGCTAGAATCTATCCTCAACAGTATATCCGAGGGTGTCATGACCCTGGATAAGGACTGGAGGATTGCTTCCTGGAACAGGGCCGCCGAAAAAATTACGGGCTATTTTAGAGAAGAAGTCGTGGGGATGGAATGCGCAAAACTCTTCAGGAGTCCTGTTTGCAGAGAAAACTGCCCCGTGGACAGAGCGTTGTCGTGCGGACATCCTTACCAGGACGTAGAAGTCGCCATTCGCAACAAGAGCAACGAAGTCATCCATTTAATGGTAAACGCGGCTCCGTTATACGACCGTGACGGAATTATAATCGGCGGACTTGAGACCTTTCGTGATGTTTCCCAAAGCCATTGGATGCAGGAAGAATTGGAGCGTCATTATGGCTACGACAACATTGTCGGGGGAAGCCAAAGTATGCGCAAGGTTTACGAATCTCTCGACGCGTTGATGAACACTGACACAACTGTGCTCATTCAAGGGGAATCCGGTACAGGAAAGGAATTGATCGCAAGAGCGCTCCATTTTTGTGGTCCACGCAAGGACAAAGCTTTTGTAGCGATCAATTGCTCCGCCCTACCTGAAGGTGTTCTCGAGACAGAATTGTTTGGCCACGTAAAAGGGGCCTTCACTGGAGCCATCAGAAACCATGTTGGCAAATTCGAACTTGCCAACGGCGGCACGTTATTCCTTGATGAAATCGGTGAAATTAGCCCCGCGATTCAGGTCAAACTCTTGAGGGTCCTAGAAGAAAGAGAAATTCAGAGGGTTGGGGATAACCGAACCGTTAAAATCGATATCAGACTGATCACAGCAACCAACAAAGACCTATACAAAAAGGTTTTGGAAGGCTCTTTCAGGGATGATCTCTATTACCGACTCAGCGTGTTCCCGTTGCACCTACCGCCCTTGAGGGACCGGATTGAAGATATTCCCTTCTTGGTAAGCCACTTTATAACAAAATTTAACAAGCAAATGGGAAAAAGCATTCAGGGTATCGCGGACGGAGTATTGGAGATCCTGGAGCTGTATCCGTGGCCGGGCAATGTGAGAGAACTTGCGAACGCTGTAGAATACGCCTTTGTGCATGCCAGAAGTTCTTTAATCCACCCCGGAGATTTGCCCGCAAGATTGTTGAATCCTCCGATAACATCCCATGAAAGGCCCGCAAAAACAGCTATGAACCTGGACGCTGTTGAGAGGCAAATCATCGTGAAAGCGCTGGAAGCCGCTGATTGGAAAAAAGGGTTGGCTGCTTCACGTC
>JACWAG010000148.1 GCA_014874425.1 Syntrophaceae bacterium
AGCAACCTTCCAACGAGCAGGTTTGATAACAATTAGATTACATTGCTGTACCGAACTGAAACGCCTATCATTCTAGTCCAAAACGTTTGATTTTCCGCCAAAGCGAAACCCGGTCTATCCCCAAAGTTTCTGCCGCCAGGGTCTTGTTTCCCCCACTTTCCGCCAGGACTTGCTTTATGTAACGAACTTCCTGCTCCTCAAGGGTCGGAAAACCACCGTCTTTACGCCTGTAAGTGGTAATCTGAAAATCCCTGATGTCATCCGGGAGGTGCTTTTCTTCAATAACACCCTCGGTAGAAAGGGCTATGACTCGTTCGATAATGTTTTCCAATTCTCTCACGTTTCCCGGGAAATCATAACCTTTCAATATATCGAGAACTTCTTTTGATAGAACAGGCATGTCACGACGCATGATCTTTGCATGTTTCTCCAGAAAAAATTGAGCTAATAGCGGAATGTCGTTCTTCCGGGCCGCCAATGGAGGCAATTCAAGCGCTACGACGTTGAGCCGATAATAAAGGTCTTTCCTGAATTCGTTGGACAGAACGGCGTCTTGGATGTTTCTGTTGGTAGCAGCTACAAAACGCACATCCACATTGATAGTCGAGGTTCCTCCCACCCGCATGAGTTGTCTTTCCTGAATTACCCTTAGCAACTTGGCCTGCATATTGACCGACATTTCGGTTATCTCATCGAGGAACAGCGTGCCGCCGTTGGCCAGTTCTATAATACCCGGCTTACTTATGTGAGCGCCTGTAAAAGCTCCCTTCTCGTGGCCAAAAAGCTCATTGGTGAGCAATTCTTCATTAAAGGTCCCACAATTCACGGCCATCATTGTACAGGAACTTCTCAGGCTGTGTTCGTGAACAAAGTGCGCCAGCAGTTCTTTTCCAGTGCCTGATTCTCCTGTTATAAGAACATTGCAGTCTGTCGGAGCAATCTGTCGGGCTGTTTCCAGGATCCTAAGCATGGAAGGGTCTTTAGTAATAATTTTTACCTGGCCAACATCCTGTAATTTCTTCAACTCGTGTTTAAGATGAAGATTCTCTTCCCGCAGCCTTATCTTTTCCAGCGCCTCGGCGACTATCTTTCTTACAGCGTCAATCCGATACGGTTTGGATACGTAGTGATACGCCCCCTTTTTCATGGCCTCAATAGCTGAATCAACTGTAGCGTAACCAGTGATCATTATCACTTCCGTTGCGCCATGCTTTTTACGACACTCATCGAGTATCTGCATGCCATCAACCTTCTCCATCTTCAGATCGGTGAGCACAACATCAAAATTGTCCGTTCGGATAGCATTCAATCCTTTAGGGCCTGTATCCGCAGTCACAATCTCATAGCCCTGTTTTTGAAGAATATGAGCAAGATTTGAAAGCGCCAGTTCTTCATCGTCGATTATCAATATTTTAGGAGGATTGTGCATTCTTAGGACCCCACCGCTGGAAGAGATATGAAAAAGACCGTTCCCTTTTCAGGCGTACTCTCTACTCGAATTGTCCCTTTGTGTCTTAAGATTATGTCATGGGTAATAAATAGTCCCAACCCTGTGCCCTTGCCCACATCCTTCGTAGTAAAAAATGGGTCAAATATCCGTGGTAGGTTATCGGGGGATATTCCCTTGCCTGTATCCCTAATACGTATTCTTATCCTCCCGTCACTGGAGGAAAACGCTCTTATCCTTACCTCTCCTTCATCTTGAATGGCTTGATAGGCATTTGATATCAGATTCATGAAGGCTTGTTCTATCCTTTGTCTATCTGCAATTATTCGAATTTTAGGATCTACATTTGTGACCACTCTAACGCCCTCTGGTTTCTGTCCTTGGATTAGACCCAACGTTTTGTTCAGTACCGTCTCCAAACTCAGATTTTCAAGCGTAAATTCTTTGCTACGGGAAAACTCAAGCAGGTTAAGCACAATTGTTCTGGCCTTTTCCACCTGGTCAAGAACTTTTCGTAGAAGACTCCTTTGGAATTCCAGGTCCGCTTCATCAAGTTCTTCGAGCAGGATCTCACACGATGACGATATGTTGGATAGAGGATTGTTTATCTCATGCGCTACACCGGCCAGCATGGTTCCAAGAGAAGCAAGTTTTTTGGATTGGACGAGCTGTTCCTCCCGTTCCCTTAGTCGGAAGGCCATGCTGTTGAAAGATGTAAATATTTCCCGAATTTCCTTTTCCTGGGGAAGATTGTCTATAGGCTCGAACTCTCCTTTTGCTATATTTTCTGCGCTTTTTTCCAATAGTTTGAGGGACCCGTGAACTTTGGCCAGCAAAAAGCTCCCTATCGCTACGAAACCAAATCCTGCGACCGCCAGGCCTAGCAACAAAAGTTTTAGTGTTGCGCTCATGGTTTCTCTGATTGACTGGCGTTTTCGTTTTGCCAGGTTTTCCGCAATCTTCACGATCGACGACCCCGTTTTCCTCAGTTTGGTCTCGTAATCAAGGCGAGTTTCAGGCGCCGCCATGGATTGACTCTTGCCCGACAAATCAGAACATTCACTCAGCAACTGTTTATAGCTGATGAGAGAATCCCTAAATTCCTTGGTTTGCTGAGGTGTTATTAGTTCCTCGATCTTTCCTAGATTCTTCTCGAAAAGCGATTGGACTCTACCCAGATGGTAAAGAGTTGTCTTCAGAGACTGGTCATCACCATAAAGAAAATAATTCTTCTCAAATCTTCGTATCTCTAAAGCCGCTTCTTCTACCTTACTTATCTCTTCAAGATAACTAATCTTCTCTTCGAGCGACTTCATAAAATAGTAGCTGCCCACAATGGTGGCGGCCATGAATAAGAAAACGGCGGCGACTCCAAGTATAACTTTGTGTCTCAAGCTATTCACAGCGAAGAACATTGGGCTAACCTTTTCTGGCGTCTACTGAAAATTTTTCCCATGACGCTAATAATATTTGTTGTAGCAATATGCAACAGTATATATGGCGACGATGTAAAGCGCGTCGCGTGAAATAGGTTTCTATCCCAATAGCGCTGATCAAATTGTTCAAAACTTTCTAATCTTCTGTTATTCAAGCTTTAACCTAACGGGTTAGGTCCTAACGTCCCAATCCGACTCAAATCAAACATAGTCCATTGTTGCTTCCTGCAACATATAATTTACAATTGCAACAATCTCATTATTCCCTGATTCGACGCCCGTGTCCACGAATTATTCGACATGGTGTTGCAATTCGATGCAAATGTACCCAGTTGACGGTTATGCAAGCATTCACCGTTAGGAGGCGCTTCTGGAACGATTTACATAGCTTTGGCACGTATTTTGTATATGCACAGACCGACTAGGAGGGCGACATGAAAAGAGTAAAAGACAAGATCACTGACATGCTGAACTCTCTCAAGTTTTCTGAATCGGACAAGTCTGAAACTGGAACAAAGTTTGTTAATTCAAAAACGAAAACTGACCATCTTTCAGAGATTTTCGACGCGGAAAATCTTGGTGTCTTCAGACCCGTCAATCAGCAGGTGGGGAGTTTTGAGAAGACCATGAGCGCGGCTGCTTTTGCTGAGGCCGGCGAATTTGATGTCGCTCATGAAATTGTGAGTCCTGAATCCAAGCTCCGCACGGTTTTGCTGGTCATTGAAAGGGAGACACCAAACGCCAACGCTATTGAGTATACCGTGAATTTATGCAAGCGAATTGGCGCAATAGTGGATGTTCTTATAACAACGCCGTCCGGATCAAATTCTACGAATTCTATGATTGCTCAAAGCGCTGGACCTTATGCTCAAAAGATTCTGCAACTTACGCGATTGCTGAGAGATAGGGGAATCGCCTATCACATGTATACTCTGGATGGGGATCTTGTGGATAAACTGGGAGATTACGTGCGCCATCACAAAGATGTCACAACTGTAGTATATGATTCGCCAAGGACTGAAGAGATCCCTTCCAAAGACGATACCTGGCATAAAGTCCTGGATACCATTTGCACACGACTTTCGATTCCATTGATCACAGTTTTCGATAAACATAAAACAAAGCTCACCACGTAACCCCCACACTACAAGGTTGACAACGAAACGATTGATATGTTTGAATGGCGAATAGACTATTTGGGGTCATTCTCCGCATTTAAGAAGACGCACGATGTAGTCATGAGCGCCCGTAGCTCAGTTGGATAGAGCAACGGACTTCTAATCCGTAGGTCACAGGTTCGAATCCTGTCGGGCGTGCCAAATGATTCAAATAAGTTAGGCTACGAATTTCCCCAAAAACTGACTTCTGAATCAAGGGTTTTTCAAAAAAGGTAACGCGGGCCACTTTTCAGATCCTATTTTCCGGCGTTTGACGCGACTGGAATTTGCGTTAACCCATTTG
>JACWAG010000149.1 GCA_014874425.1 Syntrophaceae bacterium
AACTGGCATAATCAGAGCTTTATAGACGAACGCACCGAAGGTTTTGACGCATTGCGTGAGCATCTCAAAAAATATCCGCTGGAAAAGGCTTCCGAGATTTGCGGAGTGTCCGTAGAAGATATGGTAAAAGTCGCCAAAATTTACGCGACATCCGAACGTTCTACGATACTTTATACCCTTGGCATTACCGAACATTCCCACGGCGTGGATAATGTTAAATCCCTGGGCAACCTTGCCATGATCACCGGCCAGATTGGCAGACCATCCACTGGTGTTAACCCGCTTCGAGGACAAAATAACGTTCAGGGCGCATGCGACATGGGTGGATTGCCAAATGTCTATCCCGGATATCAGGTAGTTACCGATGACACTGTACGTGCGAAATTCGAGAGCGCATGGAATGCCAAATTGTCAAACAAGGTGGGCTACACTATTCCAGAAATGATGGACCGTCTTTTGGACGGCTCAGTGAAAGCAATGTTTATCCTCGGCGAAAATTCCGTCATGAGCGACCCGGATACACACCACGTCCGTCATGCTCTGACTTCCGCCGAATTCCTCGTGGTTCAGGATATTTTCAGAACTGAGACGACTGAACTCGCTCATGTGGTGCTTCCTGGGGCCTGCTGGGCTGAAAAGGACGGCACATTTACCAACACCGAAAGGAAAGTCCAACGGGTAAGAAAGGCGGTAGAACCGCCCGACGGGGCCATCCCTGACTGGAAAGTCATTTGTGAATTAGGGAAACGTTTAGGCGTTCAGATGGATTTCGATTCGCCCAGAGCGATTTTTAATGAGATAGCTAGTTTAACTCCGTCATTTGCGGGAATAAACTATGATCGGATCGAGGCTCATGGAATTCAGTGGCCCTGTCCTTCCAAGGAGCATAATGGAACATCTTTCCTGCACCAGGGAAGATTCACCCGTGGGAAAGGTTTATTTTCGGCAATTGACTATCGGCCCAACGAGGAACTACCGGACGCTGAATTCCCGTTCCTGCTTACGACAGGAAGGAGATTTGCGCATTACCACACCAGGACTATGACGGGAAGATGCCCATCGCTTCACAAGGAATTCCCGACACCTCGCGCGCAGATTAACCATCTAGACGCCAAGAAGTTTGGATTAAAAGAAGGCGATTTGGTCAAAATAACATCTCGGCGCGGCGATTTGACCACTCCTGTTCAACCTGGAGACATAGTTCCAGAAGGAGCGATCTTTATGGACTTCCATTTCGCGAAAGCTAATCCAAATGTCTTGTTGGGCACATCGCTGGACCCTGTCTCTAAAACTCCTGATTACAAAGTCTGCGCAGTCAAATTCGAAAAGATTTGAACTCAGGGACAATGAATCAAGTCATTTTGTTTTAATTGTGAGAGAATCTGTATAAAATAGATTCTCTCATGACCAAAACAATCGCATCTAATGTAATACCGAAGAAAATTGCCGCACTGATCCTCGCAGCGGGCCTTTCTTCGCGCATGTCTGAGTTCAAACCTCTATTAAGATTCGGAACCAAGACTGTTCTGGAGCGGGTGGTCGAAGCCTTTTGGTATGCTGGAGTTGCGGATGTTCGTATGGTTGTTGGGCATCGAGACCACGAACTAATTCCTATGCTTCAACAGCGAAACGTAAGATGGATCAAAAATGAACGATATCAAGAGGGCATGTTATCGTCTGTCAAAGCAGGTGTGGCATCTATCGAGCAGGACATTGATGGCTTTTTCGTGACGCCTGTGGACATTCCGTTAGTCAGGACCAGTACTATAACTGCGATTGTTGACACTTTCCAGAAATCTGGAAAACTAATTTTCTACCCTAACTTTATGGGTACAAGAGGACACCCGCCACTTATTTCAACTCAATATCATGAAGAAATCCTCCTTTGGGACAAACCAGGTGGTCTCAAGGGCTTTCTGAGAGAAAAGGAAGCCTTAGCGATAGACGTAAATGTTGAAGACGAGTGCATTCTATTGGACATGGACACTTTGGAAGATTACCAAAGGCTACTTGAAATATACAAAAACAGGGAAATTTTTCCGGTTCACGATTAAATCCAAATTATAAGGAAAGACATGAAAGGGTATTTATGAACGTCAGTGAATTTGCCACCTCAATAGATAGACGTTATTTCGAAGACTATATCCCCGGAGCTGTACATGAATTCGGCGACATCAAGGTGGAGGAAGCCGAAATCCTTTCGTTTGCAAAACGCTTTGATCCTCAAATTTTTCACACGGACCCAGAGGCCGCGAAACAGACCATTTACGGAGGTTTGATAGCAAGCGGATGGCACTCGGCCAGTTTAATGATGAGGCTGTTTGTTGATCATTATCTCTCCCATGTGGCAAGCCTGGGTTCACCCGGAGTGGACGAATTACGTTGGCTAAAACCCGTTAGACCTGGAGACACTTTGTCGCTGCGAATCACTGTTACGCAAACCAAACGTTCCCGGTCGAAACCGGACCGCGGAATAGTTTATTCTTACGTCGAGGCGCTTAATCAAAAGGGGGAAGTGGTCATGACAATGAAAGCTTTAAACTTTATTAGCTGTCGGGAAACGGTCTGATGGTTAATTCACCGAGTTTATAATGGGAGAAGTTCCGATGCGTATAGCGATTTTTGGGGTTGGCGGCGTTGGTGGTTACTTTGGCTGGAGACTGGTTCAAGTTGATTCGGATGTAACTTTTATAGCACGAGGAGAGACTTTTGAGGCGCTCTCCAAAAACGGGCTAAGGATGGATACACCGGACGGTAAGTCAGTAGTTCAGCCGGTTCATGTGTCGGATAATCCTCAAAGAGTCGGGCCAGTTGACGCTGTTATAATTGGAGTCAAAGCCTGGCAGGTTCCCGAGGTGGCTGAAACCATCCGCCCTCTTGTTGGGGTCGAAACGTTTGTGGTTCCTCTGCAGAATGGGCTCGAAGCGCCCTCACATCTGTCCAAA
>JACWAG010000150.1 GCA_014874425.1 Syntrophaceae bacterium
ATATGCGATTAGATTCAACCGGTCAGAATTGGATTTGAATCATAAACATGAAGCTCAGTTGCGTGAGTATGATTGGCCTGGAAATGTGAGAGAACTACAAAACGTAATCGAAAGAGCGGTGATTCTTACTAGCGGCAGTCAATTGGAACTTGACCTCCCCACGAAGAAGCCTTCACACTCGGATCATCCTTTCGCCGACTCACCGACCCTAGATGAATTGCAGCGACTCTACATTGGTTTTGTCTCGAAGAAAACGGATGGTCGAATCGGAGGCCCAAGTGGAGCCGCTGAATAGCTGGGTATGAAAAGGACAAGTCTTGGCAGTCGCATGAAGAAGTTAGGTATGCGCTGAGAGCCTACGAGCTTGTCCGAATAGCACATGTTCTTTGGTTTTGATTGGTTGGTAAACTCTCCGGTCTATAGCAACAGAGTTGTCTTTTTTGCGTACTGATCTCCGACAAAATAACTTTTCGGAATCATAGCATGGATGCCTTTCGTCAGGTCTACGACTTGTGTCACCCGCAAGTCTACCGCCATGCTACAGAAAGCGTAGCTATCAAGTTCATTCATCCCGTACCGTTTGTTGAGGAACTTTATAGCGTTACGCACGGCCATTTTGGTGGACTCAAGCATGTCCGTGTGGAATCCCATAGCAATCCAATGAGTAGGGGTAGATGCAAAAGGCTCTTGTACCAATCCTTTTAGATCCTTGCGAACGGTGATACGAAGCTTCATGCTTTTGAATGCGCCTTCGAGGGCGTTGAGATTTACCTCCCCGTCTCCTTGAGCATAATGAGCGTCACCGCTTTTTAAGCCTGCTCCCTGAACATGTACCGGCAAATACAGCACGCTACCTGCTACAAGTTCCTTGTTGTCCATGTTTCCACCATGTTTTCCCGGTGGAACGTTACTCCACATACCTTTCTCCGGAAGTTCGACACCGATTGTGCCGGGAAAAGGTCGAACAGGAATCTCGATGCCAGGTAGGAACTCAAATTTCATCTTCTTTTGGTCCACCTCGTACCATGTGAGGCGGCCTTTGGGAAAATCATCAGGAAGCAGTCCCAGCTTCACAAATGAGGTTTCCGGATTCAGATTGAAGCCGTAATTTCCTGGGATAATATCAAGAATCTCAATCTGGAGCATGTCGCCAGGTTCAGCGCCATTCACAAAGATCGGACCCGTAAGAGTATGGTGGCCCGCTCCTTTTTTGGCTGCTTGAACTCCAGTCTTGGCGTCCGGATAAAAACTGGCGTCTGGAGTCTTGGCCATGACTTCTTTATACCAAGCCATCCAGTCTTCAATCTCCGCTCCGGGAATCATCTTACCTTTTAAGTGTGTATTTGTCTCAATTTCGACGATCTCTCCCGAATTCATGGTTAGGGCAGGTTTTGTAGAATTATCCCAGTACCCTTCTGTGGATGTCATGTCATTGCACCCGAGAATGCGACATTTGCCGGTAGCGTCCACACGCTTTATGTTCATAGCTCCGGCGTTTTTGACAGCGAATTGATTCATGATCATCGTTCCTGCAAAAGCAGCCCCGTATTTAAGAACCGTTCGTCGGTCGAGACCATCGTTTGTATCTCGACATTCGTCATTATCAGGCGATTTCATATATTCCTCCAATGTATTATATAACCGCGAAGCAGTTAGTCCGTGAATGGCGCTACTCTGGGTTAAGTTGGTCTGTATCCCCAGCGCCGGAACTACTTGGGATCGCCCAATCGATGCGTGTCTCCGGATTGTGAGTCACCATTCATGGCTGAAGAGGCAGCAATAAACGTGCCAGCTATAAATTATTGCCTAATGGCTTAGAATTCCGACGGTATTGACTAGGGTTGATAAGGTCTTGGCCCATCGAAATACATACATTCACGTACGATATTGAAATAGGTCATACCGGCGGGTAACTCAAGCGACGTAGAACCTGATATGGTGTTCAAAAATGGAGGAACAGCAATGGTCCAAAGGTTTAGGACAGTTGAATGCGACTTGTAAATGCAACCTGCTACGCCTAAATTTAGAGAGTCAACCCGTTGTCAACATCTAGGTATCAGAAACGGTGTTTTTTCTCTATATTCTAATTCCTGTCCGAAATAGCTCTTCCTCAAGTCAATCACGATCTTGTTTTTCTTCTAATATTCTCACCTACTTGAACCGCATCCGCGCGTAAATCGCGTCTTAGACGCGAAATACACGATGATATATGGGTGGTATCGTTGGGTTTATGCTTTTGAGCCGGTTTCAATTTTACACTGGAGTGTTTACGGTTCCTAGATGGAACAGCGATCGTATTGGGTCAGCAGACTCCTTATTAAGCTCGAATATGAGAAGATTATAAGGATAGAAAATCAGTAAGAACACGCCTGAAACATTATGTTCAAGCTTACCTGCAAAAACGTTTTGCTTGTCTTAGACTTAGAATGGCTGTGTGGTCTGATAACGGGGGAGGGTAGGTGCATGGAAGCGCCCTTGCTATAAGAAAGTCCTTTATCGCCAAATTTTGGGAAAGGCTTGCGTGACTAAAAAACCAGGATCGTCTAATACTTACCAGCCTTCTACATCTGGCAATTTCTTTTGAATGTGGGAAGGTTAAATAGAGATATTTAAGAGATCCGAATTGTCTAGTCGATGATTCAATCTGATAACCAACCTCAAAACTTTTTTGCCGCTTCCGTGAGAAGTTCCTGAGTTTCGGAACTGAACCAGCAGTCCAGGAACTCCTTATTTTTTGCTTTGAAATTTTTCTCATATCTCATGCGGAGGATCTCCACACGGTTCTCTTTTGCGGATGCAAAGGCTCTGGCAGGCTGTTTAGCCACCATTGAGACCATCTCTAAGGCTTTATCTTCAACATCCGACTTGGGAAAAACCTCGTGAACAATCCCCTTTTTCATGGCGTCGGCGCAATCAATGAACTCACCGCGATAAATCATTTCAGAAGCGATTGCGTCTCCCACAATCTGGCGAAGTATCAAATCAGGCAGGTACGGAGTCGGCACGCCCAGTGTGATCTCATTAAGACCTATCAGAACCTTCCCAGAAGCAGCGGCGCGATAATCACAAGCTAGCATAAGAATTGTCCCACCTGCTATTGCGTGAGCCTTTATCGCTGCGGCCGTTGGTATTGGAATTGTCAGAAGATTGAAAACTACCTGATTGAATCGATAGAAAAAGTCACTCATACCTACGTGGTCGAGTTGCAACAGTTTGGGGAGATCAAAGCCCATAGAAAAGAATTTTTCTCCACCTGCCAGAACTGCGCCCATGAAGTCTTTCTTAACCTGATCTATAATCTCGGAGAGTTCTTCAACCAGGTCAGGGGTGATCGCATTGGTCACCCCATTGTGCAGCCTCACAATGGACAGATCTTCTTTGCTTTCCAGTCTTACAAGTGACAAGGCAGTCTCCTTTTCTGAAATATCTACAGGTCGAATGAGATTTCGTAATTACTCTATGAATTATTATCACAACCTCTACCATTAACGTATAGGATAGAATCACACAATTATAAATCGACAAAACTGTCTTACAGAGAACATTAATTTATGTTTATTGATGCCCGACCTCGAAAAAACACAATTGCTGGTAAGTGCTTTGGGTGACCCAAATTTTTGGGGAAAGTCCTGTTAAACTTAAATTGACGCAATCGTGATTATGTCATAATAGACACAACCTGTTTTGCTTCATTATGGCTAGGACTTGACTGTCGTTAGCGCCAGGTGATTTGCTCTCGAAAATTTCTAAAAATCTATCTAAAAACCGACGCTACTGAGTATTGGCGGTCAGTGAGCCATACAGTCCCGACGAGGGAATCATTGATTCTGCTGGTGGGGGTCGTTATTTGCGAATAATGTGGGTTATTGCGTGTCCGTGATGCGCTATTAACGATGGAAATCTTAGTGCTGCTATTTGGAGGATTATATGACCGATTCAACCCAAAAGATTAACGACTTTGAGAATCTTATCGCAAAAGGTTCAAATGCCAAGGAACCTAGGGAACTGAATGAGAAGACATTTAGAATGGGGCCGGGCATAGGCGTTTATTCCGTAGAAGGTAAATGTGTCATGGCCAATGAAGCCCTAGGGTCCAACTTGGGAATCAGTAAAGATGACCTTACGAAGAGAAATCTATGGAAAATTGAACCTCTGAAACAATCTGGATTATTCTCCGCAGCCCGAGATGTCTTTAGGTCTGGAAAGGATTTCCAAAAAGGGGTTTGGCTGAAAACGATTTGCGGCCGTCAACGGCATCTCGTTTTTTATTTCAGCCGTACTATCTGGCATGAGCAACCGCACCTGTTGGTTGCTACTTTGAGTGTTGCTGATGACATTGCAGGTCAGGAGTCGACAGGACAAAAAATTCACGGGAATCATGAGGACCTTAGAGTTCGGAGGGAGGAGGAAACACTCCTATTAGTTCGAGAAAATCAGAAATTGCAAAAAGAGATGTCAGCGAGACTAAGGGCGGAAACCGCATTTCGGGAAAGTGAAGAGCGCTTCCAACAGATGTTCGAAGTTGCCAACGAAGGCATGGTGGCCATGGATGAAAATGGCCAAGTCACCTTCGTCAACAAGGCCTTGGCGAAAAAACTTGGCTATGAGCCGCGAGAGATGCTCGATCAACCGATGACACAGTATATATTTCCCGATGACCTTGATCATTACCTCGAACAAATAGAATATCGCAAACGTGGCGAAGCCACCCGGTACGAGCGACGATTTTGTCACAAGGGTGGCCGTGAGGTCTGGACCATAGTTTCGGCCACGCCGATTTTCTCGGAGAGCGGGATCTTTACAGGTTCCTTCGCAATGGTTACCGACATCACTGATCGAAAAGTAGTGGAGCAAGCGCTATTAGAATCCGAACAAAAGAACCGAGTCCTTGTTGAAGAATCACCACTCGGGATAGCGATATTTCAAGACGACAAACTTGCTTATGCCAATCCACGTCTCTTCGATATGTTCGGCTATGACAGTACAGATCGCGTTCTCGGTCTTTCACCGGAAAGCTTTGTTGCGGCTAAAGACAGAGATTTGGTCACGCAAAGACGAAAAGAACGATTGCAGGGTAAAACACAACCCAGGAATTACGAAGTCACGGCAATAAGGAAAAACGGTGAATCTTTCCCCGTAGAAACCTGGCCGAGGCTAATCAATTACCAAGGACAGCTTTCGGTCATGGCTTTTTTTACTGACCAGTCCGAATCTAAGAGCCTAAGAAACCAGCTTAACCAAGCCCAAAAGATGGAGGCGATTGGGACTCTGGCCAGTGGTATAGCGCACGATTTCAATAACATACTTCAAGTGGTTCTCGGTTATTCAGATTTGCTACTTATTGAACCATCAATTCAAGATTCGTCAAAAGAAAACTTACAAATTATAGCCCAAGCGGCTCAATCTGGGGCTGACTTAGCAAGCAGACTACTTACATTTAGTAGAAAGGCTGACTTTAACCCTCGTCGAGTGAATTTAAATGTTAAGATTGAAGATTTAAGAAAATTCCTGTCTCGAACTATTCCAAAAATGATCGAGATTGAGCTTCAATTGACCGATAACTTGGCTGATGTCAATGCTGACCCAATTCAGATGGAGCAGGTTCTGATGAACTTGGCCATAAACGCGAAGGACGCCATGCCCAACGGCGGTAAGTTATTTATCGAGACAATGAATATGACTTTAGAGCAACAGTCTTGCAAAGCCCTTTCTCAGGGAACTTCAGAAACTTACGTCTTGATTTCTGTTTCTGACACCGGTTATGGCATGGACAAAGAAACGGTCTCTCACATATTTGAACCGTTTTTTACGACAAAGACTCCGGGACAGGGTACAGGGCTTGGACTTGCAATGGTTTATAGCATTGTCAAACAACACAAGGGTTACATATGTTGCGACAGTGAACCCGGTATTGGAACAACTTTTGGTATTTGCTTGCCAGCAACATTCTCTGAGGCTATTCCTGATCTACCGGCGCACGGACAAGTACTTAGGGGGGGCACTGAAACCATTCTTGTCGTGGACGACGATGATCAAATAAGGAGCTTCCTATGTGAATTGTGTAACAAGGTTGGATATACCACACATACTGCAGAAAATGGCAAAAAGGCGCTAGAGTTCCTCAAAGACATGCGTCAGAAGATTGATATGGTTATCTTGGATCTAGCCATGCCGCAAATGGGAGGCATGGAGTGTCTTGAAGGTATTCTGAAAATGGATCCGGATGCAAAAGTGCTTGTCGCCAGTGGCCTTACTTTAGAGGAGACTGAGAAAAGATCAATACTCAGTAGGACTGCAGGTCTCCTTGCTAAACCTTTCAATATCAACCAAGTCCTTCAGGTCATAAGGACTGTGCTGGACTTTAATTAGTAGACTGTTTCATAAACAACTTGCCATCAGGCGCGGGATGGAGGACCTACAGGCTACAGGAGATTTGACCACTCAATGTTGTGCGTGCCGTCGGAATTCTGAACCTGACAAACAGCAATAGGTAGAAACTGCCTCCGTTCAGGAGAGGTGGTAATTACCGATCCGTTATAGAAAGTTGGCTCAAGGAAGCCGGAATGTTACCATACAAAATTATGGAATCAGCGAGAGCTAGAACGCAGTCCTGGGATGTGTTATGGACTGTTTGGGTATCACACAATTTCCGTGGTCCGTTATTGCCAAAATGAACTACTCTGACAAGGTGAAAACACATCAACGTCTCAAAGGTTTAGGTAGGGTACCAACGAATGTTTATTCGTAGAAAAGATACTCTCCTGACAAGAGCTATGGACGCTTTTCTTTTTTCGATCAGGAAAGTATATGGTCTCGAAGGACGTCGATACCCCTCGGCGACTACGCCGGGAAGAATGCAAGGAGAATTTCCATGGCTAATTCGGTCAGGAGATCAGTGTGCCCGTATGACTGTCCGGATACGTGCGGGCTGCTGGTTGAGATTGCGGACGGCAAAGCTGTGAAGGTGACAGGTGATCCGGACCACCCATTCACGCGCGGTTTCCTTTGTTCCAAAATGAACCGGTACCAGGAAACAGCGCATTCCCCCAACCGGCTCACCAGCCCACTTCTAAGGACCGGGCGCAAGGGCTCTGGACAGTTTCGGCGAATTCCCTGGCCAGAAGCTATCACTCGAATCTCGACACGCTGGCGCGAAATTATCGCCAAAAACGGGGCTGAGGCGATCCTTCCCTACTCATACAGCGGTACCATGGGAATTGTTCAGAGAAACGCCGGCCATCCTTTCTTCTACCGTCTGGGCGCTTCCAGACTAGACCGGACTATCTGCTCCCCTGCCAAGCATGCAGGGTGGAAGGCGGTCATGGGTGGCACGCTAGCCCCGCACCCGGATGAGGTAATGGAAAGTGATCTGGTGATCCTCTGGGGCATAGACGCGGTGGCCACCAACGTCCATTTTCTCCACGGTGTGCGGGAGGCTCGAAGAAAAGGGGCCAAAGTATGGGTTATCGACACTTACGAAACCCCCACGACGGGAATGGCGGATCGTGCATTTCTGGTTTGTCCCGGAAGCGACGGCGCTCTGGCCCTGGGGATGATGAGCGTGTTAGTAGCCGAAGACCTGGTGGACCGGAATTTTCTGGCGGTTCACGCGCAGGGATTTGACGAGCTGTGTAGGGACGTGCTGTCCGACTTTTCGCCTCAAAAGGCGAGCCTGTTGACAGGTCTTCCAGTGGAAACGATTCGAGACATGGCCCGCGCCTACGGAAAGTCCATCGCTCCATTTATCAGGCTTGGGAGCGGCCTTTCGCGGTATGCCAATGGGGCCATGACGTGCCGGACCATCGTATGTCTGCCGGCTCTAGTAGGCGCCTGGGCGAAAAGAGGTGGAGGCCTTCTGGCCAGCGCTGCCAGCGGTAGTGCTTTCTCCACAAAGGCTGTCACGCGGGAAGATTTTATGGTTCGCTCCACACGAATCGTCAACATGAACCAACTGGGGCGGGCCCTGACGCAAATGGACGATCCACCGGTGTTGAGCCTGTACGTATATCACGCTAACCCCGCGGCTGTGACCCCGGATCAGAACGAGATTCTGAAAGGACTTTCTCGCGAGGACCTGTTCACTGTGGTCCACGAGCGCTTCATGACCGATACTGCCGCATTCGCTGACATTGTTCTGCCGGCTACTTCTTCCTTGGAGCATGGTGACTTGTACAGTTCCTACGGCACGTACTGCGTCCAGCGGGCCCGACCTGTCATACGGAGGGTTCGGGAGAGCAAGTCCAACTGGGAAGTGTTCGGGCTTCTGGCTGAGGCCATGGGATTTGATGATGGATTCTTTCGCCAATCTGAGGATGACCTGATCGAACACCTTCTGTCCACGCCCAGTGCCATGAGGGAAGGAATCGATAGCGATGCCTTAGATTCTGGTAAGGCGGTGGAACTCAGGCTCCCGACGGGCTACAAGACCCAATTTCTTACGGTCTCGGGCAAAATCCAGATCATTAATCTCCGTGAGCAGGAACCGCTGCCCCGGTATACTCCTAGCAGCGAAGGGACATATCCCTTTCGACTCATGACGGCCCCCGCTCGAAACTTCCTGAATAGCTCTTTTCGAGAGCGCGACGATCTGCGGGCCAAAGACCCTGCCATGCTCCTGAGGATCAACCCGTCCGACGCCGGGCGGAAAGGACTCAAAGACGGCGAGCGTGTGAGCGCCTTCAACGATCTCGGCGAGGTGTCCTTCATTCTGCGCGTAACGTCCAAGGTCCCAGAGGGTGTCGTGGTGGCTGATGGGATCTGGTGGCTGACCCATTGCCCCGGGGAACGTTCTGTTAATGCCCTCACATCACAACGACTTACGGACCGTGGGGCTGGAAGCACCTTTTATGATAACACTGTCGATGTCCGGAAAGAATTAAGATAGCCGTCTGAGCTAAGCTGAAAAAAGTGGACACTAATGTTTAGATAAAATAACAAGCCGAGGCGTCAGAATGGCAAAGGTAAAGATTCCCTATGGAGTGTATACGAAGGAGTTCCGTGAGGACGCTATCAGGTTGGTCATAGAGGGTGGTTTATCCGATGAGAAGGCACCGGATCGTCTTTCAATGCCCAAGAGCACGCTGGAACGTTGGATCAAGGCAGTTAAACAGGGAAAACTTGATGAAATTAATCGGATGGTTATCAATCTTGAACATTATATGAGGCCAGCCACAAAAAGCGCCCTGCGGCAAATCCGCAGGCCTCCGTTTGAAGCGGCAGGGGATTGGAAACATAGCCTATGTGCCCTGGCGCCATCCCTTGCTTAGGGGAGTAGGAGCGGTCGGTTTAAACCGGCTGTTCCTACTCCTATTTTACCAGTTTGGGTTGTCCAACGCTTCAGCTCAGGCGCCGGTAAGAATTATTTCCTTTTTTTGGAACCCGATTTCATGGCATTGTGGCCGAAAAAGCTGTTTATTTTACTTCTCAGTTGCTCATCTTTGGCGAAATCCGGCCAATGGCCTGCATCGAAATTGGGGGCCTTCTCCAGTTGCGCTTTTGAGAAATCCAATTTCAAATAACCGCTCTTGTCAAAGTTGAATTTACCGGCGGGCACAAACGCCGACCATGGCAG
>JACWAG010000019.1 GCA_014874425.1 Syntrophaceae bacterium
CGTCCTGAAACCATTCAAGAAGATACTCGTCTTCGTGAACTCATAAATGTCCTGCAAAAGAGCAAACATTCGACTTTTCCTGTCATGGATAATCAAAACAGACTTGTCGGGATGTTATCATTAAAAGATTTTAGAGAAATTGTCTTTGAAGACAGTCTTTTCGACATCGTGATTGCAAGAGATATTGCTACCATACCGGCTATATCTGTCACACCGGGCGACAATTTAGCGACGTCCCTTCAGCTCATCAATCAAAATGGCATTGAACACCTTCCTGTAATTCGAGGCGCTGACGGTCATGAGGAAGTCGTTGGGATACTTTCCCAGAGTGACATTATGTCCGCTTATAATCACGCCTTGGAGGAACGTGGGTTGATGGCGAAATTGCATCCTTCAGAAACATGAAATAGGCTTTGATATTCCAAATCATAACAACGAGTCATTTTGCTCCCTGCGCCCACCTAGAAACTGCAGACTGGATGGAAGATAGAATTGGTAGGACAATACTAATGTGACTGCAGGAACACCCTTGTTTGAGCATATCCGGGAACGACGACTCCATGAAATTGTCATTAGGGAATATTTAATTGCCAACCCAATTGTTTCTTAAATGCCCACAATAGATACTGATACGGAACAATGACTAAAGTATAACCGTGTGCGCAAAGCGTGAATATGATGATCACGCGTGCTGGAATTATGGATCACATCACTCAACACAGCTTTTCAATTTCAACTATTATCCAGCATCCGGAGTGACTGGTAAAAAGCAATTAGAGGAGCTTCACCATGGTATTTTCATTGCAAAAACGATTTCTCGTGTTTCTCCTGTTACCGGTTATTCTCAGTCTAATAATTGTGGGCGCCACATCGTTCATTTACGCCCGTTCGTATTTACTGGATGAGTGGGCGTCAATGGTCAAGTTAAAACTCGAAAAGACCGCTCATCAGGTTCGAATGCGGCTCGACAGGAAACGGGCTATGATCCACCTGATGGAAAACGCTGAGGTCAACCCGGAAGCCACGGTCATAGAAGCCTTTCTTGCTCAAGAATTCTCTAAAATGGAAGGAGTCCTCTCTGTAGAAGTTGTACCCGTGACTCCCAATAAACCTATTTCAGAAAAACCGCCAGCTCCAGGGACAACAAATGGGGGGGGGCCTATGTGTGACATTCCCAATGGCGCTGTAAAACGTCCTTGCGCCACAGATCAGGAAAGCGCGTCTTATATTAAATCCATGGGCATGGACCATCATGCGCACATGGAGCGTATGATGAAAATGTATAGCAATGAATTATCGTTTGATGATTCTCACAATGTCCTATCAATTACCGAAACTTTCGGTAGCGCCGATCAGCACGAGGCTAAAAGAATAGTGGTCAGGGTGGCTTTCGATTCTCTCATCAAGGGAATCCTCGAAATAGGCCAGTGGCGTCACAGCTACGCCTGCCTCGTGAAATCGGATGGACGTTACCTTGCTCACACGAATACTTCAATGGCTGGACTTAAATTTATGGGTGAAACAGGAGATTCTCTGGAGAAAAAGGCGCTAAAGGAAATGACACAGAAAAGTTTTGGGGTTGTCATCGGCGCTGGATATCCTCCTGATAGAGTGATCGGCTTTTATAGGGTACCTACAACTGATTGGTTTCTGGTCCTGGTTTCCAGAGGGACAGATGTATTGGCCCCAATTGTTCGATTCAATTTCAACTACATATTAGTCGGCGCGTTGTCCGTCCTGTGTATAGGAGTATTGATTTCATGGAACACACATCCGATAGCCCAATCCATAAAGGAGATATCACAAGCTGCGGAAGAGATCGAAAGTGGAAATTTTTCGGTTAGCGTTTCGGAAGACAGGTCAGATGAGGTAGGAATGCTTAAGCGTAGATTTAATCTGATGACTCAAGGACTCAAACAGCGGGAGCTTATAGAAAGGACTTTCGGGCGTTACGTAGACGGGAAGGTCGCCGCTGAACTGCTGGCCAAACCTGAAAGCCTCCAGATGGGAGGCAAACTTCGAACGGTTACCGTACTTATGGCAGACCTTCGGGGATTCACACAGATGTGTGAAAAAGTAAGTCCCGAAGATGTTATCAGCTTACTAAATTTGCATTTTTCAAAAATGATAGCAGTAATAGAGAAATTCGAAGGGATTATTGTCGATTTTTACGGGGACTCGGTCCTGGCCTTCTTTCAGGGCGCAGAGAGTAATGATAGCGATGTTCCTGCACGAGCCATAGATGCCGTCCGTTGCGCTTTGGAAATGCAGCAAGAGTTAGGAAAGCTTTTTAGAAATGAACTGAGTCAAAGTATTAACAAGCTTAGTATGGGAATTGGAATCCATACAGGGGATGTCATAGTTGGGAATATAGGATCAAGTACACGAGCCAAATATGGAATAGTGGGATCAGCAGTTAACGAAACGGACAGGATTCAGTCCTGCGCCCAAGGAGGCGCTATCCTGATTTCAGAGAAAACATATGAAATCCTTTCAGACATTTTGAACATCGAGTCCATACTTGCTGTCAAGTTAAAAGGTCTCGACGGCATTAGAAATCTTTATCAGGTTAATGGCTTGGACAATTACACGCCATATCAAGAAACAAAGGGAGAGGTGTAGTTATTTTTCTGAGTCTGCTCGAATGATACATAACGCCATGTCGATAACTTGTGCCTAACTTGCTCCGAGCCTGTCGATTCCAGGTTAGGCGTTGTATTAAACGGGTACTAGCGCCAAAATTTTGTCCCCTTCCCGCAAAATTTCCTCAGCATCCGGAAGGTAGAGTTTTCCCTGTCTTATCATTGCGATATTCTCGGATGTCTGGAGTTTCTTTAACATACAGACACTGTGAAACGAGTCTCCCAGACATGGATCTTCACCGGACAACTCAATAATATCCAGTTTCTGCCCCTCCCCCAAATCTAATTCTATACCTTTTTCCAACAACCCAAGGAGATTCAATCGCTCCCCCGCCACTGAAGACGGGATCTCTCCATTTCTGAGCAGATTTATCGCAATCTTAATGTGTTCCGCATGATGGGCCGGCGAATCTCCCCTGCCATTCACTTGCCCTTCGTAGAGACTTTTATAAGTCAGGCGCCTGGTCAACGTCATCTGAATGGCGAGGCTAACACTAAGAGCGGTGGCCGCTGGCACGAGCAGTTGATATCCACCGGTCATTTCCGCGACCATGAGAAGGGTTGCGAATGGGACCCTAGCTGCGGCGCCAAACACCGCTACAAGGCCGATAACAGCAAACGGTGCGCATGGTTGACCCAGCATGTCCGCCATGAACCCACCGAGCATTGCTCCGACAAAAAGACATGGAGCAAATATTCCCCCCGAACCCCCGGATGAGACGGTAAAAGAAAAAGACAATATCTTTCCGAAAACAAGCGCCAATAAGAGATAATTTGGGAGTTTCCCGTTAATCGCCTCTTGAATCCACCCATATCCTCCACCCAGGACCTGGGGTAAGAAAAGCGCCAAGACGCCCAATAGTAGACCGCCAATCGCAGGCTTAAATATGTCCGCGACCGGTATTCGCTTGAAGCGGTCACGAAAACCATAGAAAATTGACGGAAGGATGGTGGCGATGAGGCCCGCTGCTATACCCAGGAAAACATACCAGATGTAGTCTGAGATTTCCGTAATACCCAAACCGGGGGGAATTTGAAAAAGGGGTTGCCAGCCAACAAACGCGGCGTTTAGAACATAAGCGACTATGGATGCCAACATTGCATAAAAAAGGGCCCCAGTTTCAAACTCCATGTCTCGGTAAAGAACTTCTACAGCAAAGACAGCGCAACCTATAGGCGAACGGAAAATGGCGGATAAGCCGGCAGCCATACCAATCAGGACAATAGTGCGCCTGTCCGTATCTGAACGATTGAAAACAGAAGCGTAAATCGATCCAATCCCTGCGCTTATTAGGGCCGTTGGCCCTTCCCTTCCAGCAGACCCGCCTGATCCAATCGTTATCGCTGAAGCGATCATTTTTATAAAAGGAACTCTAGGCCGAAGGTATCCGGCGCTTCTGTGGTATGCTTTAACCGCTGTATCGGTCCCGTGTCCCTCCGCTTCGGGGGCTACTGAAAAAACCAGTATCCCTGAGATTAGACCGCCCAGAGTGGTCGATAACGGGATAAGCCAACGACTATGCGGCCCAAAAAACTCAATCAGCACTCCTCCCTCTTCAGGTAATCCAGGTGGACGGTATCCGGCCAACCAGCCCAGGAAAAAATGTTGTGCGCCATTAAGTAGAAACATAAATAGTTGAGCGCTTAAAGCCCCCACCACTCCTAGCAAAAGTGAATCGAAAATTAGTCGTTGGTTTCGAGTCATAGAGCGAATC
>JACWAG010000151.1 GCA_014874425.1 Syntrophaceae bacterium
CTATACAGTTGTACTTCTTGGCTATTGCCACGGTCTGGTTCCACATCCACTCCATGTCGATGCCGCCCAACACTGCCTGACCAAAAAGGAGCCCAGCGATGTCGTTTCTGATAATAGCATGATCGAAAATCTCCTTGCCGCCCATGGATTCAATAGATACTACGTCGGCATACTTGGCGCATTCCGCAAAGGACTCTAGAACTTCACGTGTGTAATCGGAGTCCCTCATATTCACCATATCCGGCTTGCGCAGGTCGGCCGGGGTAGCGCGATATGCGGCTTTGAGGCCGTATTTCTGGAGATAGTCATCCATCTGTTTTGCTGTCTGGGCAGCTATTTCTCCACCCCATTTGGGGTTATGCGTCATCTGAAAGATGTGCTCATTTTCTATAAGTAGTTGAGGATGACCAACTATGACGCATCTTTCCAAAGCGTCTCCGTTCGCCCTTTCGTACTCACGTAGTAACGACTTCATGGTCTTTTCACTGCCGGGCCGTGGATGGGGGACGATTTCAGGTATTACATGTCCACCTCCGAATACCAAGCCTCGTTTGGCTTTCACAGGCTTTTTAGCCGTTCCAAACATCATTTCGTCTGCGCTCTTATAGGCCATTTCGCTACTGAACTTCATGATTCTTCCTCCTCTTTGGGTCCAGGATCAAATTTAGCTAGAATTAGACTATCCGGCTAGCCGTTCCACTTGCCTCTCATTGCTTGCCAGTTGTCACCGGATAGAGCGTCCTCGGCCATACCGGGGGCCTGATTCGCCTCTTTGCCCCAGATACCAAGTTCGAAGCTCGTCACATATTCCTCGCTGACAGCGCCGCCCCCGCATACGAAAGGAATATTCAACCCGAGGCGTTTCAACTGAGACGCGATTTTAGGGAAGGCAGTCATGGTTGTAGTCATAAGGGCCGTTCCTGTAACCATTACAGGATTGTTTACCCGGCACGCTTCCACAACCTTGTCGACAGGAACATCCGCGCCGAGATTTATGACCTCAAAGCCGTTGGCGTTGAGGAGCGCATTGACAATCACCTGCCCAATGTCGTGAATATCGCCTTCAGCAGTATGGGTAACAACCTTACCTTTTTTGTCCATAGCTTTACCCATAGCTTCTTCGCACAGGGCTATGCCCGCATTCATAGCGTCTGAAGCCAAAATGACCTGAGGCAGGAAATAAACCCCCTCGTCCCAAAGCCGGCTCACTTCGTTCATGCCGGGGATAAGTCCTTCATTGATAACATCCATCGGCGACTTCTTCTGAAGCGCTTCCTTGGTCAGTTTTGCTGACTCTTCATCATCCCCCCTCACCACGCAGTCGGCCACCTTTTGGAGAAGCTCGTCTTTTGAGACCTTACGGGCTGCCTGACGAGCGACTTCGATGTTGAGGTCGTACCGGGTGAAGATGTTCGAATAATCCGTCAAGTACTTCATTTTCCGCTCCTTCTGCTTAAAGGGTTGAGGCTAAAAGATTTGCCAGCCCTCTTAAAACCATTTTTAGAGGTAGGTGTATTCTTTGGCTACTTCAACCATCGCTAAGAGATTAGCTGTAGGTGTGCCAGGCGCAATGGCGCAGCCGGGCGCAAGGACATCGAGCCCCATTTCTATCTGTTCACGTGAGGCGTCTTTCACGTCGTCGGGCCCCTTCATAAAAAGGGTCGTCGCAGCGTCAACTCCTCCTATGAGTACTACGTTGGTCCCTACGATTTTCCGAGCTAGTTTTGTATCTGATTTTGGCTCGAGGCTTATCCCTGCGCACCCTGTTTCGTGCATGAAACCGATGATTTTATCCACGTTACCGCAAATGTGCAGAATCACAGGCACACTCAGCGCTTCAACCTGCTTTTTCTGGTATTCGAGTTCCAAATCACGGTAAGTATGTGGAGCGATCAAATCTGGCGACGCTTGCATGTCCTCCACGACGATCATGTCCGCGCCGGCATCGACGAGCGCTTGCCCCAGCATGGTCCCAGCTTTCTCAGCAACATCCAAAAATGGACGTAATTTATCCGGAGTTTTGAAACTGGCCTTAAGAATCGGCACCGCATCGAGCATAGCGCCAGCGATAGTGAAGGGTCCTATTATCCCTCCGATGACGGCCACTTTGTCGCCTACCTCACGTTTCATTATCCTAATGGCTTCAATGAGTTGAGGAATGCGGCCGCGTTTTAAGAAATCGTCTGGCAGCACCGGCATGTCATCCAATTTGTACAGTGTTGGGTGGTCAATCCCTGGGATGTTTTCCTTGCCGCCCAGCTTAACTTTACATCCCAGCGCTTCTGCTTCAAATGTCTGGCAAAATGGGGCGCGGACGGCATCGAATCCCAATACGGTATATGCGGCCATCGCCAGTTTCGCCATATCTTCGGCCCGTTCGTGACCTTCGGGCCAAAATGCGCCGACCTTTTCCATTTGTTCATAAGTTGGTGTGCCGTTTACACAAAAACATGACATTCGGTCGGGTTTTTCGTGATTGAAAATTTTTATCACTCGTTCTTTGCCTAACATGTTCACTCCTTAGTGTTTCGTGTCATCTTCCATTGTAATGTGATCCATAGACGCTGCAGTCACCTCCCTTTGATTTTGTCGTTGTCAGGTCGGTTACCGTTGGTCTTCCAATCCCTCCTTTAACAGAAAAAGAGGCAGTTCGAATCCACTGACCGGCCCAACCGAGACTTGCCACCCAGTTGTTTGTTTGATCTGGCTGGCAAGATGCCGGGCCAAGCCTGGGATGACAAGGCTTCTGTGGCTTACAAATGATCCCACTTCCGTTTCGGTAACCACTTTCAGTATCTCAAAAGATGAAAAACGCTTCTCGACAACCGCATTGTCAAGACTATAGCCTTTGGTATCGCTCATAATTAGAAAGGCCGAAGTCTCGCAGGCTGTTAAAATGCTTTCCAGAAGTCGAGCAGTCTCCTTAAAGTTCCCTGTTATCAAAACCGGGCTGGAGGCGTCGGGGGCGCCTACGCGCAAGAGACCGGGACTAAAACTTTCCATCATCACATTGTAGGGAATCGACGGTAAATCAAATTCCATGAGGGTATCGATTACTGCAGCCATTTTTAAGCTCATTTCGGGACATTGCTCAATTTTGGCGCCGTGCCCAACCAAGGCTTCAGCAAATTCCAGACAACTCGAAAACCCACATGAGCGACAATCAATGTCAGGGAGGTACTCCACTAGGTTTTCCTCTGTAAGAGGATATAGGTCTGCAAACTCTTGTTCGATCATTAGCTTATCACCCGCTCCACTCCACGAAACGATGCCCATCATGTCTGTGCTGCGTGGCAGAACCTAAGTGGTTAAAACTAAACTTCTCGTCAAACTCTGACATTAGTTGTTGATTCAAGAGATCATGGAATATTGTTGACTGCCTTCATTTTGTTAAGCAATTGTTGTGCCATCAATGTCGATTGGTTGGGTGTGTATAAAATGCGATTGGTGATCATCAAGTGAGATTGGGAGTTTTCAGATCAATTCTTTGAGAAATATTTGGTGAGATTGAGTTTGGAAACAAGTATTCGATCCTAACAGCTGAAAGGAATCGGAAATTCATATCAGACATCAATGTCATTATCAGACATTGATGTCTGATATATGGATTATTCCGAAACCTTCTTGAAATCCGATCTGTTTAAACCGAATTGTTTCATCTTTCTTAAAACCGTGCGAGCGTCAATTTGAGCGTCGTTCGCTGTTAAGCCTACGGAACCCCTGTTTTTTTTCAGCAGGCGCATAAAGTATTGTCTTTCTATCTTGTCCAAAGCTTGGTCCCTAACAATCTTATAGGGAAGGTTTGGATCAAAATCCAACAAGTCTGAAGTGTTGGAGGTTGTTATACCGCTGGGTAAAAGAGAAAATGGAATCTCTTCAATCAAATTATCGGGGCAAAGGACCATAGCGCGCTCGATCACATTTTCCAGTTCGCGAACGTTACCCGGCCACGAATGTTTCATCAAGCTCAACATAGCTTCCTGGGACAACCCAGGCTTGTTCCTATTCTTAGCCGCGGCGAGTTTTTCAAGAAAATGGTCTACCAGCAACGGCATGTCTTCCAGTCGTTCTCGTAGAGAAGGCAGATGTATCGGTACCACATTAATTCTATAATAGAGATCTAAACGAAATCGATTTGAGGTCAATTCCTCAGACAGATCCTTGTTCGTTGCGGCGATTATTCTGAAATCCAGGGATATTAATCTGTTACCACCAAGCCGTTCGATCTTCTTTTCCTGAATAGTCCGGAGTAATTTACTTTGCAGCGCATAAGGCATGTCTGCGATTTCATCTAGAAATAGAGTGCCATTGTTCGCTAGTTCCAGTTTCCCGCTTTTGCGCCGCTGAGCGCCGGTAAAAGCGCCTCGTTCATAGCCGAACAGTTCACTTTCAAGAAGGGTTTCCGGAATGGCTGCGCAATTCATTGCGACAAAAGGCCCAGTTTTACGGTGGCTATGAAAATGGATAGCCCTGGCTACCAGGTCCTTACCCGTACCTGTTTCACCGGTAATGAGCACTGAGGAGTCGGTAGAGGATAAAGATTCGATCAGATTGTAGATTCCTTGCATCCTAGGATGTTTGCCAACAAGGTTTTCAAAGCGGTATCGTTTAAGAAGGTCGGCCCTTAAAGCGACAACTTCACGTCTCAGGCGCCTTTCTTCAAATATTCGATTGAGTATGTGAAGTAATTTCTCAGGTATTACAGGCTTTTCTAGAAAATCGCTAGCTCCCAATTTCAGAGCGTTTACAGCAGTAGTTATGGATCCGTAGGCTGTTATTATTATGGCAAGCAGGTCTGGATTGATTTCTTTTGCGCTCTTAAGAAATGCCAGACCGTCCATTCCAGGAAGGATCATGTCAATCAGGAAAAGATCGTAATCTATCTCTCTTAAAAGGGCGAGCGCTTCTTCAGCGCTCGGCGCATAATCAGGAGCGTAACCCGCGGCCTCAAGTATTCTGGCCAACGTTTTAGCGGAATTTACATCGTCATCGACAATAAGTAATCGATACTGCATATGAACCTCACCGGATAGGCAAGTAGACCCGTACTCTGACCCCACCGGTATGCCGGTTTTCTAAGGTTACGGCGCCGCCGTGCAAACGAACAATATGCTCTACTAACGGAAGCCCCAAACCTAGTCCACTTTCTTTTCTGGAATAAAACGGCTTCATAGCGTTCTCGATTTCCTCTGACGTCATACCTGGACCATCATCTTCAAACACGATCTCAGCAAATTCCAGTCGAGGCTCGGGGCCGTGCTTTATCTTCATCTTTCTTGTAGAAACCCATAAATGGCCACCCCTGCTTATGGCTTCCATAGCATTTTTGATTATGTTCTGGAACGCTTGATTTATGAGAAATATATCTACTTTTGAGATTGGTAACTCCGGATCAAAAGATGTAATAATTTCTAATGCGTCCAGATCCGTCCAACCCTTAAAAAGACGAAGCGTATTGTTAAGAATATCATTAATAGATTCAACACTTAATTTTAATTCAGGTATTCTGGTATATTGTATGAACTCATTAATCATTCGATTCATAAGTTCAACCCGTTCAGTGACCGTCTGAAAAAGTTCCTTTTTTTCAGATTCCGCGATGTGTTCTTGTTGCAGAAGATGGAGGGCGTACACGAGGTTACTCAGAGGGTTCCTAATTTGGTGAGCTATGCCCGATGCAAGTTCTGCAAGCAACGCCATATTGCGGGATCGTTCGATTTCGTCAATGATCAGATCTGTTGTAGAAGATCTCCTGTTGCTGTTTGATGTGAAAGGTCTCCCAACATGGTCAATGAGAAACTGCTGTGTTTTCTCCATGTCGAGTTTTTCTTTAGAAATAAGTTTGACTTGTCGTTCGAGGTCTCCCATGAGGGAGATATGCTCCAGAAAGAGGCCTATCATATTCAATGTAATCATGAGCAGCCTCGCACCAGCAGGTTGATCCTGATTTTGCTGGAGTCCCAAAAAGCCCAGGCCCAACAATTCACCGTGATGATGAAGGGAAAACTCCAGAACGTTTTCAATCCTTTGGGACGCCAGATGGGCCTTTAGAGGCTCTGGAAAGCAAGGATTATCGTTTACGGATTGAACACTGAAGCAATTCCATCCGGCGGATTTTCCAGATAACCGCATCTTGCTTTCGAAGTAAGGACTAAACCATGGATCCACACCCTTTTTCGGCTTCGATTTTGGCGATTGGATTATTACACACTGTCGAGTCTCCGGGAAATAGATCACCCCTAATTTTGCTCTCACTAAGGGTAAAATGGTTTCGAGAGCATCTGTTAGCACATCTTCAACGTTGTGCGATTGAACAATCGCGTTTGAAATTGTGCTTAAGCAATAAAGTTCCTTACTAAGATTGGAAACAAGTCCGCGTAAGACCCCCGTTGCCTTTTTTTCCTGATTCAAACAATTCTGCAAATGCCCAATACTTCGATCCATGAGCAATATAGTCACATTTTTAGTAAATTCTCTAAAGGCGTTCCGAATTGTCCTGTCCTGTTTTTGGGACAAAAAAAACAGCCCTCGACATTCAATTGTAACCATCCCTACCCAGCGATGCGGCAAATCCAGGTAATAATGAAATTGTGACCTTAGGACAAAAACCGGCCTTGAACTGCACTGAGCACTGGAGCGTCCTGAGAAATCTTCAGGTTCGTCTGTTTCAAAATTCCATGTTCCGTGATCATGAGTTTGCTTAGCGCGAATTATCGAGTGGTTATCACTGTCTCGTATAAAAAGCATAAGGCTTTTCGCCCCTAACCAATCCCCTAACTGTTTTAAGATTCGATCGGAATACCTTTCCAGTCTTCTTTGAGCTTCTCCTTCTAAGTCATAAGACATTTCGTCTGGCCTGTCCGAAGAAACGGTTTGGTCTTCGGTCGAGGATTCCTGACGAGTCAATTGCCGTGATTCCATTTCTTTAGAAAACAATTGTTAACCTGTTATAAACAACCCGTTTGAGACAGTTCAAGCTTGGTCCCCTGCCTTGCGATTGTTGAAGTCCCAGTCATTCAGAAATCTAAATCGATTTTTCCCAACCTTGACCAAAGTCTGCAAGCGGCCTGACATTCTTGATTTCAAAAGTTAACGCCGCATGTATCATTTTGTTGGCTGCTTCCGGCCCGACTTTTTCGGCGATAGCCGCTCGTATTTGATCGAGTTTTTGCCCGGAAGTTTCATGTTCTTTCATTTCCACGTAAATACGAACACCTTTCCAATCTGTGACCGTTTTGCCGGGTTCCATAATTAGAAACACCGCATAAGGATTTTCAAGCAAATTTGAATAGGTGCGGTTTTTCCCAGTGCCCATTACGATGGTCTTTACATCGACCATACGAGGTGACCCAAAATATGCGGAATCAACGTTCCCTTTTGCGTCCGCCGTACTTAGTGTCCCTAACCTAGGCTGTTTATTGAAATATTCCATAAGATTTTTTGACATTGATAACTCCTTTTCGTTTGTAAAGATTGATAAATTTCGATTTCCCGCTACCAACGGTATTTATTGACATGCAAATAATGAGCCATTTACTGGCTGGCAAATGTTTTGGAACTGCGAAGCTTGTCAGGTTTGGCCGTTGAATTTTTAAGCATGTTTGTATTTGACGAATTTTGACTGAAAACCGTGGTGATTGCAAGAGGCCTCTGAATCTTAAATGTGTCCCAAGTCTCTGTCAGTCTAGTCAAGTAAAACCATGGTATACCACGCGGGCAGCAGGTTTCCCCGAGCGTCAAATTCGACTTTGAACCCCAGAGGCTCAACAGTTTTAGCTATGTCAATTCCTAAGCCATCCATTGACGGTCTCGCAAGGTGCGGAAATCTACAAGGATCAGGAAAAGCGCACTCTTCGCACTGAACACATAGGGCCATTCCAAACGCGAAGATGGCCCCATATTGCATCATCGCTTCCTTTTCCAAAGCTAAAGTTATTTCCTGAGCAATCTTAGGATCTACACATTGGAGGACTATTGCGGTCTTATACTTTTCAAGCGACCCTTTAAATTCGTCAATTGATATGCCTACATTTGGTTGACACGTCCAATATTTCCCCCATCGGCCACATCCGAAACGACATTTCAATAGTGAACGCGAATCCAATACTATGTCCCTTACGCTCATAAGTTTCGCGTCCGTAGCTCCTTTTGATTTAGCGTATTGGACCAGGTTTTCAAACGACTGTTCCAAGATCTCCTCCTATTGTCGGGTAAATTACTACCAATATTTAGCATACGTATTTTAGTCATCTTGATACACCTGATCAAGATTAGCTATACAATACGAGCAGTCTTCACCTAGAAAGAAATTTTGAAAAGGTAATTAGGCTTTGCCTTTGGGGTTTGTGGCTTCGCTCGAAAAAATAGCGGCAATCATCAGATCTGAAGCCCGTGTATTCTATCGACCGCTACCTGCCCCTCGAATTCATGTGCTGGCGTTTAAAAGCATTATGCTTGCGGCAAGGCCAAACAATGTATTAGCGGCCCAAGCGGCTACGATAGGAGGAATATAGCCCCCGTGCCCCAATGCAATGAACATGGTATGGAGGATCCAATAACTGAATGCGATTACGAGTGATCCTGCAAGTCCTATAGCGACCCCTCCACCCCTTGGTCCAACACGTACAGCGAATGGAACACTTAACGCCGCCATTATAAGACACACAAGCGGAAACGCGATTTTGTCATGCCAATCAACCAGATAACGGGTTGGTGTTCGTCCCTCGGCGTTCAACTGGTCTATAAGCTCTCCCAGTTGGGTGAGGTTCATTTCTTTTGTGGGAGTTTCTCCTTTTTCGAAATCCCCCGGGGTTTTGTTTAATGGCCCCTTCATCGAAGGAATCATGTCTACAACGAACCTGCCATCTGGCCTCTCGGTCGTGCGATTGACTCCATAGAAAGTCCATTGATCTTTCCACCACCTTGCCTTATCCGCAAAGAGCTTTTCAACAAAATTGAAATCGGAGTCCCATTGCACGACTGATATTTTTTCCAAGGTGTTGTTGGGCTTGTCAAATTTTCTGATGTGAGTGATCGAATCTGGTCCTTTAAGCCATATCTGGTCGAAATGAACAAAAGTGGTTTGCTTTTTACCGGCGATCTCAACATTTTGAATATATTCACTATAACGGTTTGACCACGGAATAATGGTCTCGTTGGCCAGAAACATTACAGCGGACCCGATCACACCAACCAGAATCAGAGGCCGGGCTATGCTGATAGCGTCAACACCCCCAGCCTGCATGGCAATCAATTCCGAATGCTTGGCCATCGTCAGAAGTGAAAGCATTCCCGCCAACAAAATCGCCATGGGAAGAGTGAAAAAAAGATAACCTGGTATTTTGACCAGAAAATATTTCAGCATCAACATACCTGGAGGATTGTATTGAAAATAATATTTTATCTTGTCGGTGATTTCTATCAGTAGAAAAACGAAAACAAATACAATGAGGCAGATGACGAATATTTTTAGGAACTCTCGTATAATGTATCTGTCAAGGATCTTCAAAGCTGTTTTCGTCCATCTGTTTTCATTAACCGGTTGACCCCATGAGACGTGATTCGAGCAACCAGTCGTTTTTCAATAGATACCTGGCTGTACGTCGAATACCTTCTTCTATCGATACTTGGGGCTCGAAACCTGCCGATCTAATTTTGGTAATATCAAGATGAACAAATGGACTATCTCCAATCCATCCTCTTGAGCCGCCAGTATAACGAAACTCGACGTCTT
This sequence comes from Syntrophaceae bacterium, assembly GCA_014874425.1. GTDB lineage: Bacteria > Desulfobacterota > Desulfomonilia > Desulfomonilales > Desulfomonilaceae > CAJBEZ01. Next base: position 9,734 of record JACWAG010000151.1, read on the forward strand.
TGAGTCCCATTTCTTCGACTACTATTGACGCCAGCCGTATGACATTCATGAAATCTTCGTGGCCCAGGTTTAATACGTTTTTGGGTTCGCGAATGTTCTTTAATGCAAGAAAAATTCCCTCTACCCCATCTTGAACATGGAGATATGACTTCCTCTGGTTTCCATCTCCAAGGATCTCAAGTTCGGTTGGGTTCGCCTTGAGCTTCCTGATAAAATCATAAACCACGCCGTGCGAGTATCTTTCTCCTATCCAGGACACAAAACGGAACATATAACAGCGGGTCCCGAAATATTCGCAATAAGCCTGAATCATGGCCTCAGCGGCCAACTTGGAAGCCCCATAAAGTGACGTTTGTAGTGGAGCGTAAGTCTCGGGGGTAGGAAAGACATCCGGTTCGCCATACACCGTAGCGGAACTGGTAAAGACCAGTTCAGGAATTTGGTTCATCCTAACGGCTTCAAGCACGTTGTGAGTACCAATGATGTTCTGTTGGAGGTCTATATGAGTATTGGCTTTGCCGCCTCGAACGTCCGCGTTTGCAGCGAGATGAAAAACCAACTCGGCGTCCTTCATGGACCGGACAAGCTTTGGGTAATCCAGGATGTCGCCAACTACCAATTGCAGTCGATTATGGTTCAATCCCAATCGCAAGTGGCGTTCAAAGCCCGTGGAAAGGTTATCGTAAACCACGACATCGTAGTCTCTGCGAATAAGTTCGTCAACAATATGACTTCCTATAAAACCTGCTCCACCAGTGACAAGGGCCTTCATGTCAAACCTTTACTATTTGGGGAAAGCTTAAGCTTTAACTTCATCCGTAGACAACTTTCGGGAAAGTTTCGCGGATTCCACGAGTTCGTCGACGATATAAAGAGGCCGGTCTCTCGAATCCTCATAACAACGCAAGACGTATTCACCTACCACTCCGAGGCAACTGATGGAGACGCCAAAAAATGTCCATCCGAAAGGAAATAAACCAAGAAGGAGCCAGTTGTATCCGAATCCTCTCGCAAGACCGTAGATGGTCCACAGGATGGTCGTGATGATTCCGACAAAGAAAATCCCCAGGCCTAAAGCCATGACCATTCTAATAGGAGCTTTGGAAAAAGGAATTATTCCATCCAACGCTATGCCGACGGCGCCGAAAACCGATATTTGAGTTCTTCCAGTTAACCTGGGGTCTCGTTCAAACGGTATAACCGCTGTCTTGAAACCGACGAGAGCGGTGAGGCCTCGCAAGAATCCATGCCTTTCATTTATCCTGCATATTTCATCTACAACCCGTTTATCCAACAGTCGGAAGTCCCCAGTGTTTCTGGGAACCTTAACTTCCGAAAATTTATCCAGGATCCAATAAAACAACTCTGCGGCCTTCAGATAAAGAAAATTTTCCCCTTGTCGCGAAGTCCTCTGGGCTATAACAACTAAGGCGCCTTCACGCCATTTTTCAATCATTGTTCCGATCAGCTCAGGAGGGTCCTGCAAGTCTGAGTCAATAACAATTGTGGCGTCCCCGAGGCAGTGACGGAGTCCTGCCATCAGTGAAACGGGCTTTCCAAAGCGCCGCGAGAATTTTACCAAGCGTATAGGGAAATTTGCCTTAATCATTTCCAGAATTTTTTCTTCCGTTCGGTCGGCGCAGGGATCCAGAGCGAACACCAGTTCCCAATCGAGGCGCAGTTTGTCAAAAACCTCACCAAGTCTTTGGACTAAGGGGACCACGTTCCTTTCTTCGTTATAAATAGGCGCTATTACGCTTATCAAAGGATTGTTTTTTTGACTGGATGACAAGAGGGATTTTCTCCAAATTAATTTTGAAATCCGGAAATGTAGAAAAGACCCCTAACAGAATCTGACAACACGTTCAAGAAAAATGAATCTAAAGGGCTTCCAGGGATTTCATTAACTTCCCTTTTGCCGTGCGCCGAAGTATAATAAAAAAGTTAGTTGACAGTGTCCATTCCGCTAGGATTTGATTTCAGATCTTGTGACCCCATCGGTGTGGCAAAATATTATTGTGAAAGAGGAGTCATGACAAACATTCAGGTTGAAGATTTAAGCGCTGTCAGAAAAAAAGTGACTTTCGAAGTTCCGCAGGATCGAGTATCGGAAACACTTGAAGCGCAGTACAAGGACCTTAAAAAAAATGCCCAGATCAAGGGATTTCGCAGAGGAAAGGTCCCGATGGAGATCATAAAGAACCTATTCAAGGAACAGGTTCATAGTGATACAGCTAAAAAGATAATTGAAGACACATTCGAGCTAGGGTTGGACGAAAAGAAAATCAAGCCTATTACAGTTATTAATTTGGATCAGGAGCCTTTAGACCCTGAAAAGCCGTTTGTTTACACGGTTGAAATAGAAGCGCCTCCTGAATTGGACGTGCAGGGATTTAGGGAGATATCACTTAACAAGATCGTTCGTGAGGTTAATGAAAGCGATATAGACGAGCGTATTGAAGTGATCCGTCAGCGGCACGCGAAGCTGGCGCCAATCCCTGAAGGTAATGGGATCAAGGATGGAGACCACCTGGTGGTTGACGTTGAAGCTGTTGCGGACGGAGAAATCATTAAGTCCCTGAGTGTCAAAGATTATCATCTTGAGATGGGCAGGAACTTCTATCTACCTGACTTTGACTCCAATTTGATTGGTTTGAAACTCGGGGAACCAGTTACCCTTAGTCACACTCTGGCGGAAGACTTTCCCCGAAAAGAACTGGCTGGCAAATCCGCCACTTTTACTGTGACAATCAAGGAAGCTAAAGAGCGATTAATTCCTGAGTTGAACGACGAACTGGCCAAAGACTTGGGCCAAATTGAGTCGTTGGAGGACCTGAAGAAACAGGTTTCTCAAGACCTTAGAGACTCTTATGATATGGATATCAAAGAGGACCTCAGAAAACAGATTGTTGAGAAGATCATCGAAGCTAATCCCTTTGAGGCTCCTGAATCATTGGTTGAATCCAGAATTGACGGTATAATTATGGGCGCTAGGGAGAACCTGGCTCGTCAGGGAATCGACATGAAAAGGTTCCCACTTCCGGACAAGGCCCAGCGTGATTCAATAAGACCCAAGGCGGAAGAACAAGTCAAAGCGGCCCTTATAATCAAGGCCATAGGAGAAAAGGAAGAGATTCTCGTTAATCAAGAAGATATTGACGCTGAGATTGAAAAACGGGCCAAATTTTTTGGGTGGTCTCCTGACTTTTTTAGAGATCAATTGGAAGAAAATGACAGGATGGAGGATTTCAAATCTTCCTTACTCGAAGACAAGATTTATTTATTTATTGAACAGCAGGCGGACATAACCGAAGTTCCGTATTCGGCGGAAAAGCCTGAAACGAGCGAATAATCAGAAAAGAGAGTGATCAAAAATGTTGGTTCCAATAGTTGTTGAACAGACTAGCCGTGGTGAAAGATCATACGACATATATTCCCGATTACTTAAAGAGCGCATCATCTTTTTGGGCATGGCGGTAGACGACGTAGTCGCTAATTTAATTATTGCCCAGCTTTTGTTTCTTGAAAGTGAGGCCCCTGATAAGGACATCAATTTTTATATCAACTCCCCTGGCGGAGTTGTGACATCGGGCCTCGCTATCTACGACACCATGAAGTATATTAAACCTGAGATCCAAACAATCTGTATTGGTCAGGCAGCGTCAATGGCCGCGTTGCTGTTGGCGGCCGGGACACATGGCAAGAGGCACGCGCTACCACACGCGCGAATCCTGATTCATCAACCCATGGGCGGTTTTCAGGGGCAGGCGACTGATATTGAGATACATGCTCGTGAGATATTGCGAATGCGCAGTGAGTTAAACAGGATTTTGGTTGAGCATACTGGTCAGCCATTGGAAAGGATTGAAACCGACACTGAACGTGACTATTTTATGAGTGGTGAAGAGGCTGTTAGTTATGGAATAGTTGACAATGTGTTAACTAGCCGGGAAATTTCCGAGGGCAAAGAATAGGAAAATGGTAAACACGTCGGGCTTCCTTGAAATCTTCGCTAGTAAAAAATTGATTGGATGGAGAGGAAGCTCGATACGAACTAATTACGAAAATCTCAGTGACCTTTATCTAGACGCCGACGAGGCGTATGAGTTTCTGCTAGGGGTGCGCTGAAGGAGGATTACATGGCTGCAAGAAAGGGTAACTTCTCTTCTCTTTACTGTTCATTTTGTGGAAAGAGTCAGGATGAAGTTAGGAAACTCATCGCCGGTCCGACAGTTTATATCTGCGATGAATGTATCGAATTGTGCAACGAGATTATCGCCGAAGAGTACGAAAAGGAAGAGATGGGTCGGGGCAAATCCAGGGTGCCAAACCCGTCTGAACTCAAATCTTCTCTGGATGAATACGTAATTGGTCAGGAGCAGGCGAAAAAGATCCTTTCAGTTGCCGTTCACAACCATTACAAACGGATTGACTCTAAATCCGATCTCGACGGTGTAGAGTTACAAAAGAGCAACATCCTGCTAATTGGACCTACTGGTTCGGGGAAAACCCTCCTGGCTCAAACGCTTGCCCGTATTCTGAATGTTCCATTCGCAATCGCCGACGCTACCACTTTAACTGAGGCGGGATACGTGGGTGAGGACGTTGAGAACATCATTCTGAGTCTACTACAGAATGCCGACTATGATATATCGAGGGCCTGTCGGGGTATCGTATACATTGATGAAATCGACAAAATTTCACGTAAGACAGAGAACCCGAGTATAACCAGAGATGTTTCCGGTGAAGGTGTACAGCAGGCCCTACTAAAAATAGTTGAAGGGACAATGGCCAACGTTCCTCCTAAAGGTGGGCGGAAGCATCCTCAACAGGAATTCTTGCAAGTCGACACCACGAATATACTTTTCATATGCGGCGGGGCGTTCGTTGGTCTAGACAGAGTTGTGCAGCAACGGCTAAACATGAAGTCCATGGGATTTAACGCCCAAATTGGTGGGGCGAAGAACGATGATGTCGCGGAACTCCTTGAACTGGTGCAACCGGAGGACTTAATCCGATACGGGCTTATCCCGGAATTTGTCGGTCGTTTACCGGTCGCCGCAACTCTTCATGAACTTGATGAAGACGCATTGGTACGTATCCTTCTGGAACCGAAGAACGCTCTTGTAAGAC
>JACWAG010000152.1 GCA_014874425.1 Syntrophaceae bacterium
CCTGAACAAGCGATGTCCCTGAAATAGTCGTTTTGATGTTAACCCGACAATATTTCACCACAGGCTACTTGGTTACGCAATAGAAAGGAATGAAACATGCAAGTCCCAATGTCACCCGTCAGAATATTGCGTCGAGCTGTGAAATTATATCCAAACAAGATAGCTATTGTGGATGGCTGCCTGAGCTTTACGTATCTTGAACTTCAGGATCGCGTTAACAGAGTGACACACACAGTGGCCAACATGGGGGTATCCCCGAGAGGCCACGTAGCGGCGCTGGATTACAACACCCACCGCTATATGGAATTATACTTCGGGATGGCCCAATCGGGGCGGGCGCTCCTTCCTTTGAACACCCGCCTATCCGTGGATGAATACATATACATACTTAATGACGCCGAAGCTGAAGTCTTAGTGTTCCATGCCGACTACAAACCTATCGTGGGAAAAATTCGTCAGGCTGCAAAAACCGTAAAAACCTTTGTCATCTGTGATGGTCAAGCAGATGAACCCTGGATTTCCTATTCGTACGAAGACATCCTTTCAGAGGCGTCTAATGATACTGTTAGTTATGAACCGCCGGACGAGAATGACATGCTAAACCTTTACTACACCAGCGGCACGACTGGACGTCCCAAAGGGGTAGTGCTAACTCACCGGAATATTTATGCTAACGCTCTGACAACGATCATATCCTTCAAACTTGAAGATGCTACCGTCTGGTATCATATAGCTCCCCTATTCCATTTGGCTGATGCTTTTTTTGCCTGGTCGGTTACCTTTCAGGGTGGAAAACATGTCATGCAACGACAATTCAACCCTAAAGCGGTGCTGGAAACCATTCAAAAAGAACGGATAACATCCTGCATGATGGTCCCCACAATGATTAACTTTATTCTCAATGAACCGGACCTAGGAAAATACGACCTGTCTTCGCTAAAATGGATCATGGTGGGAGGGGCGCCCATGTCACCGGCAAATGCGCAAAGGATGATGAAATATTTGGGCTGCAAGTACATATCCGGGTACGGATTAACTGAAACCTGCCCCCTTTTGACTGTCGGAAACATTAAGGATACGTTGGGAAAAGAACCTGACGAAGTCAAAATTAACTACCTGACGAGAACTGGTCTTGAAGTAATAGGCGTAGACCTGAAAGTAGTTGATGTCGCTGGCAATGATGTTCCATGGGATGGAAAGACTGTCGGTGAAATACTTGCTAGAGGCGACAACGTCATGAAGAGCTACTGGAACCTTTCATCAGAAACCGATAACACGATTCGCGAGGGGTATTTTCATACCGGTGATCTCGCCAACGTTGACTCCGAGGGTTACATCCTGATCGTCGACAGAGCAAAGGACATCATAATTAGTGGGGGAGAAAATATCGCGTCAGTGGAGATTGAGAACGTTGTTTACTCGCATCCGGATATCCTGGAATGCGCTGTAATCTCGTTCCCTGATGACAAATGGGGTGAAGTCCCCAAATTGCTTGTTGTATTGAAGGCTGGGAAGGAACTTGGCGCACAGGAACTAATTATGTACTGCAAAGAGCGTCTAGCTCAGTTTAAAGTCCCAAGGCACGTTGAATTTGTTTCGGAACTTCCTAAAACCGGTTCAGGCAAAATCCTAAAAGGGGAACTAAGGAAGATCTTTGGTGGGAAATCATAAAAAATATTCAAGTGGTTTTCCGTCGATCGTTTCCTGTGGATATTGGAATGAGGTGATCACTACATTTTGTGATCCATGCGGACCCGGGTTTATTTCACAAAAAATGTTTGACCTTTCTAAAACACGGAGTTAGGCTAAGGATAAAATGTTGGCGATTCTTTGTGACACTTAAACCAACCTGTATGTCACAAAGATAGGCTTGACAGAAAAGAATTCCGCCCTGTCACAACATTTTGTGACTACAAACGTATTCCTCGGCAAATGAGGAAGAGCGACGCCTGACGATCTTTGAGACTGCCAAGTAGCCGCCTCCCTATTCTATATATAGTATAGGCGTATATATGTTTCGGTCTTGATGGCTTTTTTCTGTTAGACGGAGGCTGTCAGATGAAAACGGCGGAACTGGACTTGTGGTTGTCATTTTGGAAACCACTGAGTGGGATGTATCGGCTGCGTTGGCTCCGACTTGCTGTGGCTGGCTTACATTTTCAGGTTGACGCTGTAAGCTTTGTCCATGATCACATCTTCGACTCTACCGGGCTATTACTTCGCAAGGCAATCAGAAGATATACGCAAGACGGGCAGCAGGTGCTCGACTTGGGTACTGGCCACCTTGGCCTGCTTGCCATTTACTGCGCGCGTACTCACAATCTAAGGGTGATTGCGGTCGATGTGAATGAGGAATTCCTGGAAAACGCCCGGATAGTGGCCGAAGCAAGCAACGCCTCGGGAATTGAGTTTCGAAAGAGCGACTGGTTCTCTAACCTTGACAGTATGTTCGATGTAATCTTTAGTAATGCTCCATATGTCCCAACCGATATAGGAGCGCTCAGTCACTACTCACACTATCATCCGGAGATATGGGACGGCGGGAATGATGGGTTGGATTGCGAGCGGGTTATTCTAAACAACGCTGGCCATTTCCTGACACCCGAAGGAGTCCTGTTGATGGGCATCGACACCGATTTTGTTCCCAGAGCAGCTACCATCAATCTTGTCCAAGACACAGAAGATCTCGAACTTAAAAACATTATCAAATCATGGATCTCAAAGAGCGAGGTCTATGTCATCGGCCACAGACCACACTGCTGACCGTACCTGATATGTCTGACGGGACTTTGCTCTGGGGCAGAGTCCCGTCACAAGTCTGCGAAGCCGCCTCATCCGCATATTTTTAGCAGATTCAAATCTCTATTTTTGCGCCCATGACTTTAATGAACTTAGCCAGCCAATCGGGGTGCGCCGGCCAAGCAGGGGCTGTTACCAGATTACCATCCACATGGGCTTTGTCCATAGGAATATCAACCCATTTACCGCCTGCGCAGTTGACGTCCGGACCTACCGCAGGATAGGAGGAGCAACTCTTCCCGGCCAGTACCCCAGCCGCCGCAAGGACTTGCGCACCGTGACATATGGCTGCGATTGGCTTGTTTTCCTTTGCAAAATGACGAACCACGTCCAGCGCTCCCTGATTCAACCTAATGTACTCTGGGGCGCGACCGCCAGGAATTACCAAGGCGTCGTAATCGTTTACTTTGGTTTCCGCGAATGTGGCGTTTAAAGTAAAATTGTGGCCACGTTTTTCACTGTAAGTCTGGTCTCCTTCAAAGTCATGGATCGCTGTTCTGACTATGTCTCCAGCCTTCTTATCCGGGCAAACAGCATGAACCATGTATCCCAGCATTAGCAACGCCTGAAAAGGCACCATTACCTCGTAGTCTTCCACGTAGTCGCCGACTAACATCAAAATTTTCTTTGTACCCATAATTTCCCTCCTGATAGTAGTTTGTGATCACGTCGCCCGAGGTCAGCCTGATTATGGACCGAATTGGCTGAAAATCCAAACAAGTTTGAAATGCAGATCAAAGACGCATGATTAAGATCAATCCAATTTCATTTCTTTAGTCTCTGTTCTATGTTCACAGCATCCTGCTCCGACGACGCTCTGAACATATGATATTTTTTCTGAGACGCTGTTTTGAATTTAATTAGGTTTCCAGTCCTGTTAAGGTCAAGAATAGAATTCTTTGGAAGGCGGGAAGAGTAAGGAGAAGAGCCGAAATACCTTGTAAGAAGTGTGGCTGCGGTCACTGTCAATATCAACCCAATTGAACCAGCGCCTACCATTTTGATATGTCCGATTCCATCAGCTGAAAATGAAAATATCTTCGAGCATAAAACCACCATGATGTTACCGACCATCATAGCGGACAACAACCAAAGCAGGACCTTGAAAAAGATTGCTGTGTGTTGCCTGCCATATAAGTCAACCGATTCTTCTTCAATAACCATCTTGCCCTTTCCTGAAAGCCCCTGGCTATCTCTACCCCATTTTCCTCCAAATATGACTGCGTATTCCAACCGTTCCTCCCGATATTTTAAAGTATCGCCAGACGTCTTGCCGAAAATAGCCATTCACCTTCGATGATTCTGCCAAAACCCCCGGCGCCAGTCCTTGTACGGCACCGCAAACATTTAGTCGTAATGTAAAGTCAAAATGCAAAAGCTCACGGTCTTCTGCGTTCTTTTCGTCTCATAGGCCAACATTACATGCCTACGAGCAGTTTAATCAACAAATTAGATAGACCGTGAACTCTATTATGATTAATTATTCATTTTATTCATCGTTCAGCATCCACATCCGCATCCAGAACCACAAAAGAATTCTTCCTCGAAAGCCCTGTCTCTCGCCTTCCCCAGCTCTTCTTCAATGTCGGCCAGCATACCGGGATAATAATTTACACAGTCTTTACCTTCCTGTTCAGATCCACAGAAGACAAGGCAGCCACCAGGTTCTTGTTTGTTCACTTCATAGTTTTCCATTTTACTGCCTCCTATGCTTAATATTCACCTCTTCTTCAATAAATATCGATGCGAAATAATAATTTTTGATTCAATGCTTTTCCATATTGAGTATATCGATTGGGGTCGTGCTATATTGTAGATGTGATACCAGCGGAACTGGTGACCGTGGATGTATACGAAGACTTATTCATCATATTTGGAGCCCCCGAATAGCAAACCGGAGAATCTGATCCGGCTTCTCAGGACATGGGCCGAGATTAATACTGGAAGTCGGAACATTGAAGGCCTGGAAAAATTTCAATTACTTATCGAAGAGGCTTTTCAGCCCTTTCCCGCAACAGTCAAAACTATTCCACTAGCGTCGCAAGAAATTTTGCGCCCTGAAGGTAGGCAGCATTTTTCTCTGGGCAAGGCGGTTTCCATCATAAAGCAAACGAACGCTTCTATGAGCGTGTTGCTTTCAATTCATTATGATACGGTTTACGCCGTAGATCATCCATTCCAAAAATGCATAACGACAGATAGGAACAATATGAACGGCCCTGGCGTGGCCGATGCCAAGGGAGGACTTATAGTACTGTTGGAAGCGCTAAAGCTTTTTGAGCTTAGTCCATGGTCGGACCGTCTTGGCTGGGAGGCCCTTATAGTGCCAGACGAAGAAATCGGATCTATCGGATCTATCCCTCTGCTCCTGGAAGCGGCAAAAAGAAATGACCTCGCGCTGGTTTTTGAACCCGCCTTGCCGGACGGCTCTTTGGTCGGATCACGCAACGGTTCCAGTGTATATTCCGCGATCGTGAAGGGACGGGCTGCCCATGCAGGGCGAGACCCCGAAAAGGGTAGAAACTCTATTCATGCAATGGCCAAATTCATTGTGCAAATGCAGGAGGCGTTCAGGCCTCATTCTGGAATTACGCTCAACGTTGGCGAAGTAATTGGAGGCGGCGCTGTCAATGTCGTGCCTGATTTGGCCTATTTGAGGTTTAACATTCGTACGCGAAACGCGGAGGACCAGGCCATCGTGAGTAAAGTGACAGAACACCTCACGTCTTGTCTGAATCGTATGGAAGGATTTGAGATCGAGATTAACGTTGATTCCTCCAGGCCCCCGAAGGTATTGGATCAGGAGACCATAAAAGTCCTGAATCATTTTAACGATTGTGGGCAGGACCTCGGAATCCAAATACAATGGAGACACAGTGGAGGCGCTAGCGACGCCAATATTATCGGGTCCGTCGGCATACCTACTGTTGATGGTCTTGGAGTCCGAGGTGGAGGGCTTCACAGTCCTGATGAATATGTTTTGTTGGATAGTCTATCAGAACGTGTAAAACTCACAGCTTTGTTTTTGATGAAACTGGCATCCGGGGATTTCAATCAGTCCTTAAACGTTAGATAATTCGCTATCGAAATAAGAACCGTTTAGCCTTTTTGTGAAAACAGGCCGGAGGCGTTGAAAATGTTAATTATTCGTCCTGTAGCCGAGTCCGACCTGGATGATCTGGTTGAATTAGCTGGCATGGCAAGCTTTGGTCTAACCTCCTTGCCAAGAGACCGGGAGCTTCTTGCAGACAGGATAGCCAGATCTAGCCCCAATTTTCAAACTGAACATCGAAAGCCCCAAGGCGAACTCTATATCTTCGTTATGGAAGACATGGACACCGCCAAGTTGGTAGGGACAAGCCTAATAGTTTCAAAAGTGGGTGGATTTGACCCGTTTTATGCCTTTCGCATAGAGTCATGTTTAAATGAATCGGAACACTTGAATATACGAAAAGAGGTTTCTTTTCTACGCCTAATCAAGGAGCACAGTGGCCCTACAGAAATTGGGGGACTGTTTCTTGCTCCTACATATCGGAAACATGGCGCTGGCCGATTAATGTCATTGTTCAGGTTTCTTTACATGGCGGATCGGCGCCTACAGTTTGAATCTACAGTGATCGCAGAAATGCGGGGCGTAGCCGATGAAGCAGGTTATTCACCATTTTGGGAAGCATTGGGGCGTCATTTCTTCGACATGAATTATCCCAAGGCGGATTATCTGAGTCTTACAGACAAACGATTCATTGCGGAACTCATGCCGCGTTCTCCCATTTACATTTGCTTGCTTCCAAAGGAGGCGCAGGAAGTCATTGGCAAAGTTCATGAGAATACCAGACCTGCGCTAAAAATGCTTCAGGACGAAGGATTCAGGTATAACCATATGGTTGACATCTTCGACGCAGGGCCGATGGTAGCTCGCCCTCTGAATGACATCAGGATAGTTAAAGATAGCGTCCTAGCTGTCGTGGAAAACATTACCTCTTCTCCAATCCAATCCCCCACATCTATTATTACCAACGTGGGCAAGGAGTTTAGGTCATGCCTGGGAGCAGTAAACACTACTATGTCTGGAGGAGCGTCCATAGAGATTGGGGTCGCTAAGGCCCTGAAACTTGAAATAGGAGACTCAATACGTTTTGGTTTAATTCGACCTGAAGGCTCAGGCAGGTAGGAAAAATGAAGATCAATATACACGGATATATTACCTACCCGAGCGGAGCTCCTTTCACAAATTGGTGTTTACCAGAGAGGAGGCGATGTGATGCCGGTCAAAAGCCATTTCATCAACAACAGATGGACCGAAGGGAACGGGGCCGTACTACATTCTAATAATCCCGCAACCGGCGAAATCATATGGCAAGGGAGGGCTGCTACCGTCGACGAAATTGACCAGGCAGTTGCCGCCGCTACTGGGGCTTTTCATGGCTGGTCAGGCTTAAGTATTAAGGATCGTCTAACTTATTTGGAGGCTTTTCACGAGAAACTTTCAGAAGGTGCTGAGCGATTGTCGGAGTTGATTTCGCTGGAGACGGGAAAACCGAGGTGGGAATCACGGTCAGAGTTGCAATCAATGCTCGCAAAGATAGCCATTACCGTTGATGCATACAATAACCGCTGTGGGACTGTTAAGGAGACACACTCAGATATAACCAGCGTTACATCCTACAGGCCACTCGGGGTTGTGGCAGTGCTGGGGCCATTTAATATGCCTGGTCATCTTCCTAATGGTCATATTGTTCCAGCTATATTGGCTGGGAACACCATCGTGTTCAAACCAAGTAGCCAGACCCCCTTAGTGGCTCAGTTTATGATCGAATTATGGGAAACAGCCGGAATTCCCAGCGGCGTAATCAACCTCGTCCAAGGGGGGGCGATTACAGGAAAGGTCCTTTCAGAGCATCCCAGATTGGATGGGCTTTTTTTCACAGGAAGCGAGGCCACAGGGAGAGCCCTTCATCGAGCGTTTGGTGGTTATCCGGAGAAGATGCTGGTTCTGGAAATGGGCGGTAATAATCCGCTTGTTGTGTATAAGGTGGCGAATCATCAAGCCGCCACATATCTAACTATAGTCTCTTCTTTCATTACGGCTGGGCAGCGATGTTCCTGCGCCAGAAGATTAATTGTTCCCAACGGGCCTGATGGCGACAATTTTGTGGATTGTCTTGTTGAAACAGCGCGAAAAATCAAGGTTGGGCAATATACTGATTTCCCCGAACCCTTCATGGGCCCGGTCATATCTGCTCAATCCGCAGAGAATTTACTAGAGGCTCAGCAAAAGATTCTCAAACTTGGAGGCAAGTGCCTGATTGAAACTCACCCCCTTGGGCAAACCGAGGCCATGCTGTCCCCGGGGATAATCGATGTCACTTCGGTAGAGAACCGGGAAGACAAAGAACTTTTCGGACCACTATTGCAACTGGTCCGAGTTCCAGATTTTGGCTCGGCCCTGAATGAGGCGAACAATACGCGATTTGGCCTCACCGCGGGTTTGTTATGTGACGATTTTGATTATTATAAAGAATTTCGGCGTAAAATTAAGGCTGGCGTAATCAACTGGAACAGGCCTACTACAGGGGCAAGTTCCAGAATGCCTTTTGGCGGAATAGGCGCTAGTGGCAACTATCGACCTGGGGGCTATTTCACCGTAGACCAGTGTGTGCACCCTGTAGCTTCAATGGAAGCTGGGAGTCCAAATATTCCAGACACAATTCTACCCGGGTTCGGGTCCTGGTCGATTCACCCTGAAAGAGATTTTCATTGATGACAGACTTTCAGAGGCCTGACACCGCCTACGAGGTTAATTTTGACGGGATCGCTGGCCCTACACACAACTATGGTGGGCTGGCGTACGGTAATACAGCTTCCATGAAGAGTGGGGCATCCGTTTCAAATCCACAGGAGGCCCTCTTGCAATGCCTCAAGAAAATGGACCTATTGGCTTCACTAGGTCTTAAACAGGCCGTGTTCCCTCCCCAAAACCGCCCAGACTTCCATATGCTTCACCGCTTGGGATATTCAGGCAGTGAACGAAAGATTCTCGAGGACTTAGCCGAGAATGACCTCAGACTCCTGGCCGGCTGTTACAGTTCGTCAAACATGTGGGCCGCAAATGCCGCAACGGTGTCACCTCGGGCAGACACCAGTGACGGGAGGACCCATTTCACGCCGGCAAATCTTATCAATCTTTTTCATCGCTCTCTTGAACCTCCTTTCACCATTCGAATTCTGCGTCGTATTTTCAACGATGAATCAAAATTTACGCATCACATGCCTTTGCCTGAAAGTTTAAACTACTCCGACGAAGGAGCGGCCAATCATACACGCTTCTGTCCATCTTACGGATCTACTGGGATTGAATTCTTCGTTTATGGCAGCAAAAATTTTGAGGAAGGTGACGGTCGGCCCTTGACCTTTCCGGCTCGTCAAACTTTTGAAGCGTCGGACGCTGTAGCCAGGCTTCATAAGCTCGATCCTGACAAAACGGTCTTTGCGAGACAAAATCCAGAGGTGATTGACGCAGGGGTATTTCACAACGACGTTATTTCCGTGGGAAACAGGAATGTTCTCTTCTTCCACTCCCAAGCTTTCTGCGATTCCGATTCGGTATTGTCAGAACTCAAGAGAAAGTTCGCTCAACATTGCCAGGATGATCTTATTCTCATTGAGGTCAGCCCGGAACATCTATCACTGGCCGAGGCCGTGGAATCCTACCTCTTTAACAGTCAACTCGTATCCATGCCCGATGGAACCGCTTGCCTTATCGCTCCTGCTGAATGTCAAGAAAACATGAGAGTCAAAGAGGTCTTGGATTTCATAATTTCTCAAGATAATCCGGTTGAGAGCGTGTTGTTTGTGGATGTTAGGGAGAGCATGAAAAACGGAGGGGGACCTGCTTGCCTAAGACTCAGGGTAGTACTAACAGATGAGGAATTGTACCAAACCCACCAAGGGATATTCCTTTCGAAACAACTTTACAAAGAATTGGTCGAGTGGGGGAAGCGCCACTACCGCGATAGGCTCCGCCTCGAAGACCTCGGTGATCCACAACTCCTTTATGAAAGTCGTTACGCCCTCGACTCGCTCACCCAGGTCCTCGGGCTAGGGTCTATCTATGATTTTCAACAGCCGTAGTTGTTGTGAGTAAAGAAAATTGCTGACCAATAAGCAAATCTTTAGTCAAGGCTATATTTTCGTTGACTCTCCGGAGCTGCTCGGAAATAATCCGCGTTAACAGTTTTTCGTCCGCACCATTTTCTAGGAGGAGCGTAACGTGTCCATGATCAGGTTGTCTACCGGCATCGTCTTTTTTCTAGGGGTCGCACTCGTATCATTGGCGGGAACTGTTCCCGGCCATTGTAAATCAGTGGAACTCACTTATTCGATTTTCTTTCCGGCCACTCATGGTCACGCGTTGCTGGCAACGGAATGGGCTAAAGAAGTTGAGAAAAGGACCAATGGCGCAGTTAAAATCAGTATGTATCCTGGAGCGACACTGACTCCGGCAGATCAGTGCTACGATGGAGTTGTCACGGGCATATCCGATATCGGCATGTCGGTTCTGAGCTATGCAAAGGGCAGGTTCCCACTAACTGAAGTCATAGATCTTCCTCTGGGCTATAAGAGCGGGCTCCAGGCTACACGCCTTGTCAACGCATATTACGAAAAATTTAGGCCCAAGGAACTGGCTGACACGAAAATCATGTATCTCCATGCACATGGACCGGGAATTTTTCATACCAAAAAGCCAGTTAAGACCATGGAGGACCTTAAAGGGATGAAAATCCGGGGGACCGGTACCAGTATCAAGGTTGTTGAGGCTCTTGGCGGTACGCCTGTAGCCATGCCCCAGCCCGAAACTTATGACGCGCTACAAAAAGGCGTGGTGGACGGCTTGCTTTCTCCAATTGAAACGCTCAAAGGATGGAAATTCGCAGAAGTTATCAAGTCAACCACCGAAAATTTCGGTTCGGCGTACACTCTGGCATTCTTCGTAACAATGAACAAAAAGAAATGGGACTCCCTGCCACCCGATGTTCAGAAAGAAATCGAAAAAATCAATGCTGAGTGGATAGACAAAACGGGGAATGCTTGGGATCAAATGGACAAGGAAGGTAAGGAATTTACACTAGCCAGAGGTAATCAGGTTATCCAGCTTTCCAAGGAAGAGGACGAGCGTTGGGCTAACGCCTGCAAGCCTCTTCTAATGAAGTATGTCGAGACCACAAAGGCCAAAGGTTTGCCTGGTCAAGAGGCATTGGATTTCTGTCTGAAGTGGATGAAAGAAAACCCCTGAGTTCGGAATGAGATTAACGTTCTAAGGTTTGACGTGTGGTTGTCTGGACGTCACCAAGATGTTCGAATGGCGTCATGTCAGCGCCTTCTAAAAACTTGAGACGGTCAGCTCGACATTCGTTACTTTTTAATGCATAAAGCCAGTTCTGAGGGTTATCGTGACTTTTTTATCTTCGACGGTGAGAACTATTGCCAGGTCGATGTACGTGATAGCAGGAGTGGCGCTGACATTAAGCATGCTGCTAACGGTTAGCGACGTAATACTGCGAACCTTAAAGCATCCAATAACAGGAACATTCGAGCTTGTAGGACTTTTGGGAGCAGTGGTTATCGGTTTCTCCCTTCCCGAAACATCAC
>JACWAG010000153.1 GCA_014874425.1 Syntrophaceae bacterium
TGTTATTTCTCCAAACCCGGATCAAGCGCTACTGAAAGGGTCCTGGAATGTGTCAATAAAAGGACGAAGGAGCTTAATATCAAAGACGTCCTGATATCTTCTGTAACAGGCGCCAGTGCGCTAAATGCCAGGCAGATCCTCGGTCCTGATGTTCGTATAACAGTGGTCACCCATGTTACAGGTTTTGAAAAGCCAAATCATCAGGAAATGCCCTTTGAAGTTCGTGAAAAGCTTCGATCAATGGGGGTTAACGTGTTGACCACCCAGCATGCCTTTGGCGGCGTCGGGCGAAGCATTAGGAAACAACTAGGAACCTACCAGGTTGATGAGGTAATCGCCTTCACACTCAGAACTTTTGGACATGGGACTAAAGTGGCGATAGAGTTAGCGCTCATGGCCGCAGACGCCGGACTCGTCAGGACTGATCAGGATGTTATCTCAGTTGGAGGAACAGAGAGAGGCGTAGATACGGCTTTAGTGATCCAACCTGCGAATAGCGCCGATTTTCTACGTTTAAAAGTCAGAGAGATCATATGCAAGCCTTCAAGGTTTTGAGCTGATCGCCGCAGCTATTTCGAAGCTATTTCCATGTTCAACAGGAAGGACTGATTCTTATCTATACAAACAGTTACAATTTAATCTTGAAAGGAAATTCTAATGAGGGTCGCATTTATTGGACTAGGCACCATGGGAGAGCCAATGGCCTTAAACATATTGAAGGCCGGCCACGAGATTGTCGTCAATAACCGCACGAAAAACAAGGAAGAGTTGTTGGCCGCTCACGGCGCCAAGCGCGCCATAACGCCGCAGGAAGCCGCTCGTGAGGCGGAGGTGATTATAACCTGCCTCAGTGACACACCAGATGTTGAACAAGTCGTCCTAGGAGACAACGGCATTATTTATGGGGCTCAAGTGGGGTCAGTAGTTGTGGATATGTCGACCATTAGTCCAGAGGCCACGTGTAGGATGGCCGACGCTTTGTCCAAAAAAGGCATAAAAATGGTGGACGCTCCTGTCTCCGGAGGGTCCGAAGGAGCTATGCACGGCACTCTTGCTATAATGGTTGGAGGTGATAGCCTGGACGTAGCGAAGGTATTGCCGGTACTAAAGGCAATGGGCACTACAATCACACATGTGGGTCCCATTGGAGCAGGGCAAATCACTAAGTCTATAAATCAAATTATTATTGCTGGCGTGTATGTTGGTGTTGCGGAAGGAATGGCTCTGGGGCTCAAGGCAGGCCTGGATATGGAAAAGGTGGTGCAGGCTATTAGTCAAGGCGCCGCCGGTTCCTGGGTGCTTAGCAATCGCGCCATGAATATGATTAATAACACCTATCCACTGGGTTTTCGTGTCAGGCTTCACCAGAAGGACCTTGGGATAGCCCTTGAGACAGCCCGAAAGCTTGGCGTTACGCTTCCGGTGGCCGCTGTGGTGGATCAGATAGAGACCGCTGTTATTGCAAATGGTTATGGTGACGAGGACGTCTCGGCTGTGGCTCGCAGCATACGAGAGCAATCTGGTATTCGTTGAAACTGTATCGTAGGGTTGGGAGAAAAAACAACTTGGAATATGAATGAGTTACTGGCGGAGAGAGAGGGATTCGAACCCTCGGAACACCTTGTGAGCATTCACGCGATTTCCAGTCGCGCCCCTTCGGCCACTCGGGCATCTCTCCATGGCCGTAAAAGATAATTATATAAACTGAATGTAAAATTCGGTCAAGGATATTTAATGGAATGCGTAAAGCCCCCCGTATCAAAAGCGGGATTCGCCGCAATAGTCGGTCTGCCCAATGTAGGCAAATCAACCCTTGTCAACAGACTAACAGAGACAAAGCTGTCAATCGTATCTTCAAAAGCACAAACAACACGAAACACAGTATCGGTAATACTGACACTTCCGAACGCTCAAATTATATTTCAGGACACTCCCGGGTTTCATGAAGCGACTACAGCTCTGAATCAGGCCTTTATTGAATCTGTTTTAAGAACTATTAAGATGACCGATATAATTGTTTTCGTCATAGACCCAACTACCAAAGAATCCAACCAGGGCGAAGAAGTTGAACGTCTTGTATCGGAATCCGGAAAACCAGTAATTTTGGCTATCAACAAGATTGATACTCTTAATAAAAGATTTGCGGAGGACCTGGTTTCTAAAAGATTATCCAACAAGCGATTCAGTTTGGTTTTGGGAATTAGCGCACTCACTGGTTGCAATTGCGATCTTCTTATAAATGGAGTGATAGATCTATTACCTAAAGGCCCTTATTTGTATGGCGAGGATGACCTGAGCGATATGCCGGAGCGATTTTTTGCCACCGAGTTGATTAGAGAGCAGATTCTGAAACTCCTGGTCCAGGAAGTCCCTCATAAAACAGCAGTTACAATAGAAACGTTCAAAGAAATCGAAAACAGGGTTTTAATTCAGGCAAACATTCATGTTGAACGGGACAGCCAGAAAAGAATCTTGATCGGAAAGGGTGGAAACATGATTAAAAGCATTGGAACGGCGGCCCGACAAAGGATTGAGGAGTTCCTGGAACGTTCCGTCAGGCTTGAACTGTTTGTGAAAGTCTCTCCAAATTGGACTAGGAGTATTAGCAAGTTAAAAGAATTTGGGTACCTGGATTCCAAATAAAAGGCTATCATTTAAAACAGCCATTTGGGCCCGTTTCAGTCCAATTTTACCGCCAGCCGTTCCGCGAGTTTTTTCATTTCCGGTGAAATTTCTTTTTTAGGCTGACCTTCATCCTTATGGATAATGCGAAACAACTCTATCTGAGCTTCACCAAGTTGCAGAGGAATATCAAGATTCTGCGCCATATCGAGGAACCTGAAGATTTCAGAAAGAACGGATTTGTTTGACCAGTCCTGACCAAGTTCTTCAACGAGAAGTCCGATTCGATGGCTTATCAGTTTTTGGGCTGCGCTTAGATCCAATTCTATTTTCCAAAAGTTTATATCTCTAAGGACTGATTCTAGGCCTTCCGGGAAGATTTCCCGCGATAATTTTTCTAGCTCCCTAAGGAACCTCCGGTTTAAAACAAACCTTGCTGCGGCTCTGAATGTGTCGGGTAAACGTGAGCTGTGATTCACTATTAGACGGGCTAAATCTTCATTCTTTTTGTAAAATGTGCCCAATAACGCCGCTTGTTCCTGAAACATTCTCTTGGTTACGGCTTCAAGGAGCCTGGATCTTTGTTCTACGAATAGATCCCTAAACGTAAAATACTTGTGGGGAAAATATCCATCGAGTTTTCGTATCAATTCAGTGGAGGAATGTCTTTTGAAAGTGTCTATTAGGTCCTTTTTTAAGCCCTCGTAACCTAGTTGCCCACCTGACAATGGTTGAACTGAACAGCGAAGGTCAACCGCGCCCAAATACAAAACGGCAAAAATGAATCGCTGTTCGCGAAGTGTAACGGAACTTTGTATCCTGACCTGACCAATCAATAATATTCGTTCCCCAAAGTCTTCTCGTACAAAATCAATCAAATAGACCTTATAGACA
Organism: Syntrophaceae bacterium; assembly: GCA_014874425.1. Taxonomy (GTDB): domain Bacteria; phylum Desulfobacterota; class Desulfomonilia; order Desulfomonilales; family Desulfomonilaceae; genus CAJBEZ01. Next base: position 3,517 of record JACWAG010000153.1, read on the forward strand.
TATACTTTTGGGGAGGTGAGTGGTTTGTCAAAAAGAGCTGAAATAGCCACATGCGCGGCAACTTGTGGAAGATCAATTACCTGTGGGGCAATTTTTTCTTTGTAAAGCTCATCACCATGAATGTGAGATTGAATGTTACTAATGGCAGGAAACAGTTCTCTTAGGAATTCGTTGACCAGAGCAGGACCATAGGCGCTCGCCAATTGCAGGACTCGTGCTGCATAGCTCAATATCTGCAAAGTTTCAATTCCGGTAATGTCGTCAAAAAACCAACCGCAACTCGTGTACATCAACATTCGGTTTCTTTGCATTTCCAGTAGACTTAACGCTTCAACATATTCGGAGGGTGAAAGGTCGCCTTTTTCCCATGATTTTAGAAACGCGTTCATTTCAGAACGATCATGTAATAGGAGATCAACGTAATTGTCGCGAGCGGTCCATGGTTCTTTGAATAAATCTTCTCCTCTTTTCTCAAATAATTGGTCAACCTCGTCACGGATTAAATCAAGGGATTTGCGTAGCGGTGTACGCCACGCCTGGTTCCATCCCGGCTTTTGATTGGCAGAGCATCCGCAATCTCTCATCCAACGTCCCACCCCGTGTGAACAACTCCACGAAGTCCTTTCAATAATTTCTACTTGGGCAACCGCTGGATAGCTTGAAAGAAATTCCGCGTAATTCGTTAACTTTAGGTCAGGGTCATTGACCAACTGCTCTATAGCGAAAGCCAAAGCCATCTCACCAAATCGATGGTGGTGCCCATAGGACTCCCCATCCGTAGCAATATTTACTAATTGGGGCCAAGTTCGCTGGTTGGAAAAAGCTCCCATAAGCCGATCTTTAAAAGCAGCCCCACTATTAAGCAAGCCTTCAAAAGCAACTGCCTGAGATATGGGAGTGTCAAAAAAGAAAATGGTAATTTGAGATCCGTTTGGTAACTGGCACAGATAGGGTCTAGACGGATCAATTGCGATCCCATCGATATTCTGCCAGTAATCAGTTGGTTTTTCACGAAATCGTTTCGCCTGATGAGGCGATAGGACTGTAAACAATAAACCGTTGTCTACCATTATTTTTAGCGTTTCTAAATCCACAGCCGTCTCAGGAAGCCACATGCCCTCAGGATCACGCATGAAACGTTTCTTAAAATCCCTAATTCCCCATAAGATCTGTGTGATTTTATCCCGTAGCGTCGCTAAAGGCATGATCATGTGATTGTACGCTTGGGCTATGGCATTACCATGTCCGGACCTGTTGATTATGGAATTCGCATCAGCTTTTAGAATTAATTCGTACGCGGTCTTTTCATGCTGTTCCATCCATGAAAGTAACGTAGGGCCAAAATTGAAGCTGATGTATTCATAATTGTTAATTATTTGGCGTAATCTTCCCTGGCTGTCCAATAACCGGGCCTCAGAATTTGGACGATAACACTCATATGCTATTCTTTCGTTCCAATCATGGAAAGGATATGCGGAATCCTGTTTTTCGACTTCTTCAAGCCACGGGTTTTCTCTTGGTGGCTGATAGAAATGACCATGAATACATATTTGTTTTGTAAAGTGTGAGTCCATACACTGCCCTCAATAGATCTAAATATTAACAAAAAACCCACCTTTTGTAACCAAAAGGTGGGTCCATCTTTTTGTGGCGCTCTGAGGCTAAGTTGAATTTAACGGTGGTAGGCTGCCTTTTTGTACGTTCTGGATTTCTTAACTGATGATTTTTTGTAATTTTTTGAACTCTTCCCTTTATAAGCCTTACTCTGTTTATGGGGCTTCGAGTTTTTAGACAGCTTGGATGTGGCTTTCTTATGGGAAGTTTTTGTGCTGTTACTTGACACGGCTTGATGATGAGTTTTCTGAAAGGCTTTTGCTAACGCGTCATATGGCTTTGAATCGGCCAATTTAAAATTATCTAACGATAGGCCATCACTCGTGACGCTTGCAAGCGCCTGTCCAGAAAAATTAGCAAATAGACATACAACCAGAAAAGATACCAGAACAAGGAATCTTGTCATGTTTTTCATCTCCTGTTGACATGGAATTATAGTAACTATACCAAATTTATTACTAAAAGTCAATCAACAAGTAAACTCTCAAATTTCTGAATTGTTACTTGTATAAAAATATTACCTCTTAATATTGTACTATAATATACTTACAATCGATGGTTTTTGGATAACACTATTTGTACAAGTTGCACGATTTCTCGACATTTTGCTAACATCGATTTTAAAATGCATATTATGATATTATTGAGGAGTCAATTGAGGCATTTTTAGCAACTTTTACATAAGGAGTTATAGGCATGAAAAAAGGTAATTACTTCCTGGCATTAGTAACTGTGGCGCTACCCATCGTGTTTATAAACTTGGGCGTATTTGTCGCGCCTGCAAATTCTTTTGAGGATATAGAACAACAACGAGACCTCTGTATACAAGACTGCCATGAGCAATTCGACTATGACGATCCAGGGTTGTGGCAGCTTTCCGCCCAGTGTATCGACCGATGTGAAAAAAGATATTGGAAAAAATGGAATAAACAGATGAATAACATTGGTAATGACTAATAAAGTCTATTTGTCTAGCGCTTAAAACTGGGAATTATATGTAGCGGATCAGTGAAGTCAAAAGAGATATTTTTAGTACGGATTCAGGGAGAATGTTGAAATCTGGAGATTCAAGTAAATCACCGCTCCCATAGTTCTTCGTTTACTATATATAGCGTTGTAAGCCCAACATAAAGGCCAGACCGATTATCACGGCCACTGACACTACCACCAGTAGGTCCGGAACCGCCGAGAAAACCGCTTCGCCTCTGTTAATATGCCGTCTCGCAAGGATGAAACGCATCCCGGAGACAACAATCATAAACCCAGCAAGGACAAAACATAGAAGACTCAAATACATGGCGCTATTCCCATGATTTTGAGCCACTGTCCCTTCTTCAAAAGCAACTAAATGTCGCAAAAATATTTCAAATTTTTCTATAACAAATCCAAACGCTAAAAGAGAGATACTAGTCCGAGACCATGACAAAAAGGTCCTTTCATTAGCCATGTGCGTCCGTTGCCAGGCCAGGAAAATTCTATCATCGTCCATCACAGCGGGTGGTTTGGATTCTGTTTCGCGTCTGTTCATTCGCACCATGACATCCTTAAAAAGACCCAATTTTACCTCCGAATTCGGCATATCCGCACAGTATTAAGAATCATAACTTAGGCCGACTTCAAATATGAAACTTTGGAAAACTTCTTGTTTGCTAGAGGATTTCTAATTAGAGAAAATAGAACGCGCGGAATATATGATCAGATCAACTGGGCAAAACATCACTTTCAGATAAACAAGAAACTGTAAAGAGCATGTGTCCATGTGTTACCGATTAGTTGACTCTTGGCTTGAGATCCGAGGCCAAGTATAACAGGATTCTAAAATGTCATCCCCTGAACAGAAATCCTGCGATTCGCGCCTCGAATCTCAGACCCATGAGTCGTTTGAGTTCTACAAATGGTCTTATGGCTTACTTCGTTTCTTTCTTTATCTTTTTTTCTTTCTTCACCTTTTTCGCCTTGACCGGTTCATTAGCTTTGGCTTTGGCTTTTTTTGCTTTCACCGACTTGCAAGCATAAGCCGGAGCGCAATAATAGCCATAACCAACAGGGGCGCATACGGAACCACCGCAAGATTTTGCGCTGTTTCCAAAGAATGGTAGACCATTAAAAAACGCGGACGCCGGTTGCGCACACAATCCAGCCAGAAGGCCTAGTGAAACTGTAAGAGCGATTACTACGAGCAGCTTCTTCATTTTTCGTTACTCCCTAAATGATCAAAAAATCCTTTAAGGGGATGATCTTTTTCTATTACCACAAAAAATTGTAATTTGTCTAGTTATTCAATTGAGATAGGTTTTTACAAAATGGTTGAATCATTCGGAAGTAGTATAAGTTATTGCGAATTTTCATCGTGTGCGCTAAATCAAATCATGCGAAAGCATCTCGGAAAATGGTTGGATAACATTTAAGCAACGAGAGGCGCAAAACGTTCACCATGATTATAGTAACCGGCGGAGCGGGCTTTATAGGAAGTAATCTTGTCACTGCCCTCAACCAATTGGGTGAAGAAGACATATTGATCGTTGATCATTTAGGGACCGGCGAAAAGTGGAAAAACCTTCGAGACGTCAAATTCTTGGATTTTGAAACCAAGGAAAACTTCATTTCTAAGGCTGAAAAGGGGTTGTTTGGTAATGAAATCCTGGCTGTGTTTCATCTGGGCGCGTGTAGTTCAACGACCGAAAAGGATGCGGATTATCTGATTCAGAATAATTATGAATATTCTCGAAGACTTGCAACGGTATACTCCCAAAAACCAAGAACACGTTTTATTTACGCTTCCAGCGCGGCCACTTATGGCGCCGGCACGCAAGGATATTCGGACAAACCAGAGCCAGGGTCATATTTACGTCCGCTCAACATGTATGGTTATTCAAAACATCTGTTTGATTGCTGGGCCCATAAAACAGGGTTCCTTAGACGGTCTGTAGGGCTTAAATATTTCAATGTTTTCGGGCCAAATGAATATCACAAAGGCTCCATGCGAAGTGTGGCCATCAGGGCTTATGGCCAGGCCAAATGCAGTGGAGTCATCAAACTTTTTAAATCTTATCGACCCGATTATGCGGATGGCGAACAGCGCCGTGATTTCATCTATGTAAAGGACGCCGTTAAAATAACTCTGTTCTTCCTAGAAAGACCTGAAGTAAATGGATTGTTCAATGTGGGGACAGGGGAGGCCAATACTTTTAACAGATTGGCTAGTGGTGTTCTTTCAGCGCTCAAAATCCCTAACCATATAGAGTATGTCGACATGCCATCTGGTTTAGACAAACGATATCAATATTACACTTGCGCTGAATTGGAGAAATTAAGAAGTGTTGGTTATCAGGAAAAATTCTACAATCTAGAAGAGGCAGTACAGGATTACATTTTAAACTATCTTGAAAAAGAGCCTGACTGTGAAATGGTGGAAACTTAGCGAAAAAACTACTTCATAGGTTTATCATTCTGCGGATTTGGTAAGGATTAAACATGCCAAGGGTGGTAGTGTGAGTTCCAGAAATTGTTCATAGCCATGACGCCGGCCTTGTTTGGCCACGATAAAACCTGCATTACCAACATTTCCGCCGCCATAATATTCAGAATCGGAGTTGAGTATTTCTTTATATGATGTCATTTCAGGCACTCCGACACGATAACCTTCACGCACAACAGGTGTGAAGTTCAAAAGACAGATCACATATCCATCATGGCTCCTCCGAATATATGACAAAATACTGTTCACGTTGTCATTACAGTCTATCCAAGAAAAACCTTCCGGCCTACAGTCCCATTCCCATAGAGCGTTATTTGCGTTATAAATTGCGCCTAAATCTTGCACAAATTGTGAAGTCTGACGATGAGAATCATAGTTTAACAATTGTTTTTCCAGACTTGACTCGTGGCTCCATTCGTTCCACGAGCCTAATTCAGATCCTGCAATAAGTAATTTCTTTCCAGGGTGGGTATACATGTATGCGAACAGCAAACGCAGATTAGCGAATTTTTGCCAGTCATCGCCCGGCATTTTGCGAAGAAGGGAGCCTTTCCCATAAACGACTTCATCATGTGACAAAGGCAATACAAAATTTTCACTGTACGCGTACATCATGGAAAATGTCAGCTCATTATGGTGAAAATTTCGGTGGATAGGATCTTTCGAGAAATAATCCAGGGTATCGTGCATCCAACCCATGTCCCACTTAAAGCCAAATCCTAGGCCTCCTAAATAGGTCGGAGTGGTTACTCCCGTCCATGCTGTTGATTCTTCCGCGACAGTAAAACAGCTTGGAAATTTTGCATACACCATTGCGTTAAATTCCTTAATGAAATCGATGCCCTGAAGGTTTTCGTTACCTCCGTACATGTTGGGGACCCATTCTCCTTCGGACCTGCTGTAATCGAGATAAAGCATTGAAGCGACTGCGTCTACTCGCAATCCGTCCACATGATATTTGTCGAGCCAGAACAGCGCGTTACTAACGAGAAAGTTCCGGACTTCGTTTCGACCATAATTGAAGATAAGAGTCCCCCAGTCTTTGTGCTCTCCTTGTTTGGGATCGTCGTGTTCATACAGAGCTGTTCCATCAAACAAACGTAAGCTATAGTCGTCTTTTGGGAAATGAGCTGGAACCCAATCAAGTATAACGCCAATGCCGTTACGATGAAGAGTGTCTACGAAGAATTTGAAATCGTCAGGGTTCCCAAATCTGCTGGTTGGCGCGTAATATCCTGTAACCTGATAACCCCAGGAAGGGTCGTATGGGTGTTCCATAATCGGCATAAGTTCAACATGCGTGAATCCATATTTTTTCAGATGTGTTACCAGTGGTTCTGCAAGTTCTCGATAACTGGCCCATCTATTTTCATCTTCTTCTATTCGCATCCATGATCCCAGATGCGCCTCATAAACGTTCATAGGGGAAGCAAAAAGGTCGACCCGGTCCCGTTTCTCAATCCATTCATTGTCCCCCCATTTATAGCTGTCTATGTCCCAGATCCTGGATGAGGAGCCTGGTCTGAGTTCCATTCCAAATGCGAAGGGATCGGTTTTGATTCTTATGGCGCCAGAGTTAGATTTGATCTCGTATTTGTATAAGCTCCCTTGAGCGAGACCTGGTATAAAAAGTTCCCACGTTCCAGATTCTCCCATACTTCGCATCGGGAACAGTCTTCCATCCCAATTGTTGAAATCCCCAATTACACTCACTCGCTTAGCGTTAGGGGCCCACACAGCGAAAGAGACACCTTGTATCCCATCGAGAGAGCGAGAATGCGCGCCCATTTTTTCATAAAGATTGTAATGCTTACCTTCACCCATAAAATATAAATCTTGATCGCCAAGAGTTGGCATAAAACGATATGGTGGATCAATCGTCCAGGAAGCCCCATCTTTGAAAATAAATCGAACAAGATAATCCAGTGGTAAAAACATGTTTGGCAGCCACGTCCAAAAAAAACCAGCGATATCTGTCTCGCTTAAAGAAACAATTTCATCCCTAATTATCAGTTCTGCTGAAATCGCTTCAGGATGGAAAAATCGGAAGATCAATCCATCTTGACCTTTTATTTTGGTTGGATGAGCGCCCAAAACGCTGTGGGGATCAGAATGTTCGACGCTCAAAATTCGCTGAATGTCCTCCGCTGTAATACCGGTCAAAAGTTCTTTGGAAAGCATGACAACCTCTGAAACGCTTGTTAATTAAAGTGTCTGATCGACGTGGCCTTTACTAGAAAAGAAATGATCAGGATTAACCGAATTAGTCGATCTATGGTAGGAACAAGAGATCACTGCGCTCCATTCGGTAAAGGGATGTTCTCAGGCTTCACATAGAGTATCCTGTGACAGTTCGGACAATATATGAATTCCTGCTGTCTCAATATTCGGAGACCAAGTTGCGGTGGAATCGCTATATGGCATCCGTCACAGGACCCATTTACCATTTCTGCTATAGCATTACCCCTTAATTTTCTTACCATCGTGTAACGCTTGAAATATTCTTTCCTAACATTCTCAGCCAAGTTCTGCTGTTCTACTTTGAGAGACTCCAAGGCCTTTGCTGCGTCAAAAAGTATTTTTTCTGATTCAGCTTTTCTTTCCACCATTTTTTTTTCACAATCGCCGTAGTCAGCCGTTTTTCTGTCCAGACTCTTTTTAAATTGTTCAAGTCGGTTCATTAACTCGAGCACTTCTTCTTCGATTTCCCCTGCGACTTTTTTGCCAAGTCTTATTTCTCTGGAAAGAGCTTCATGTTCTTTGAGGTTTTTAATGCTCAAGAGTCGGCGTTCAGATCGTTTAATCTTTTCTTGCTCCACGCTCAATTCAGATTCCTTTTTCTGAAGCTCCGTTTCAGCCGCCAGCAAACTTTCCTCGGTTTCAGATATCTCATGTCTCAATGAAACCAAATTCCTGGCCATTTCTTGCAGTTCCTTGGGCAACTGTTCCAGAATCGTCTCATGCTGATCTACTTGAACATCTATGTCCTGAAGTCGCATAAGCAGTTGCAACTGTTCTTTCAATTGATCATTCCTCCTAGTCTTTCAAAGCATATATCAGTGAATGGATTTTCTTCTTCAGTATAAGGGCAAAGATCGATGTTCCAACCTAATTTGGAAATTTCATCTTCAAATTTATCTCGCATCAATCTAATCGCAAATTTTTCCAACCCAAAATGTCCGGCGTCTATCAAGGAAATCTGCGAAAATTGCGCGTCAATGGCGCCATGGTAACGGATATCTCCAGTTACCATCACATCAGCCTTAGACAAGGTCGCCTGTTCGAGATATCCCATCCCGCTTCCAGATACCAGAAATACCGAATTTACCATTTTATCCAAAGGACCGACGATTCGCACTGCATCCAAGGCAAGTTTTTGACACATCCTTTGGGCCAGTTCCGATAGAGCTTCTGGTTTAAATAGTTTCCCAAATCTGGCGGATGGAGCGTTGAGCGGAACTTGGACTTCCGAAAGGCCTAGCAATTGGGAAAGAAAATCATTCAAGCCCCCTTGAGCCGAATCAAGATTCGTGTGGAGACTGATGATATCCACATTGGCTTTAGCGGCTGAAAGAATGACTCTCCCGGTTAATTCGGATGCGACGACTCTTTTGATTGGATTTAAAAGAACAGGGTGGTGGGTAACCAGCAGGTCACATTTGTTTTCCGCAGCGAAACCAACTGCCTTGACAGAAGGATCTAGACTGAAGGCGATCGCCGTTATGCTTCTTGAAAGGTCGCCAATCTGAACTCCACTATTGTCCCACGGTTCCGTGTTACTAAAAGGGAACAATCTGTCAGCCAACTCTAGAATATGTGAAAGCGAGGGAACCATTAGACGAATTCAACCAGGCATCCGGTTTTAACAAAAATTATAAACAAGCTTCATTTTCGGAAAAAGTTTTGGCGCGACGCCAACTCGTTCGATAGCGATGCAAACCATAAAGACAAACCCACAAACATGTTCCTATAAAAAAATCACGGGGAGCCTTGTTGGGCTCCCCGCGGGAAATGACTCTACAACATATATGTAAGAAATAAGTTTCATCTATGACTTCCGGTAAATGGTGGGCCCACCTGGATTCGAACCAGGGACCAACCGGTTATGAGCCGGGAGCTCTACCAGCTGAGCTATGGGCCCCCTACCATATGGCAAACAATAATTATATAGTCACTCTTGAAATTAGTCAACAAGGCGGGAAACATTTTGTGAAGTAAGTCCAAATATCTCACCTCAAGGGTGATCCACTCAACATTGTAATTGTCAATATCCCCACCAACGTCGTGAATCTTGGTAATTGGGCCACTGATTATTCACACTACGACGATATTGATCCTGGCCTGAAGCTTCAGAATACGGCATGACGGTTTCCCTACCCTCAATTTCTTTGACCTCGGCCACCGTTATTACTACTTTGTCAAGTAAGGCCCTTCTTTTTTTGAGTATGCTTCCGGCATCCTTGCGCTTCGCGGATTTGTCCGTCTGCAAACAACGCTGAAGTTCACCGAAAACCTTGTTTTCCGTATTCAAGAGATTTCGCAATTCTTTTCTCTGCCCCGCCAACAAATCTTCCTTAACCTTTAGCGCCTCAGAGATCTGTGCCGCTACTGTTTTATGTTCATTAGGATCTATTAAAGGTCTTTTGATGATTTGTTCAATCGGAGTTTGTTCTACTGCGCTAAATCCGTCAACCTTCTCTTTCATCTCAGAATAGAGTTGCTCCCATTTGTCTTTCAGTTGCGCGCAGTCGGAATCAGGTCCTTGAGCAAGTGCCGACATTTCGGCACAAATTAACATTACGCATAAGAGCAGAATACATTTAGACAATTGAACAAATAATTGCAGCCGCCGATTCACGGGAACTCTCTCCTTTCACTCAAACCCTATCAACAAATATTAAGACAACCGTATGAATTGCCACGACATTATATTAAACCATTTTTCCAATTTTTTCCACAAACTTTGCATGTTTTAATAACGTTTCTTAACTATTGGATTTGGCGCCCCGAGACACCTGTTCCATTATATAAGACATCTTCTCTGAGATTGCGTGATAAATCCCACCCCTCTCAAACGAATCCTGCAACAGTTCGACGAATCGGTCAAAAGCCCCATCAGTTTCCAAAATAAATTTGGCGTCTTGAGCTTCTTCCTCTGTGAATTCACCATTTTCATTCCTGGCAACTTCGTCAAACATAGACAGTAAACCCCTTTTATCACCCCAGAAAACGACCACATTTGACATGTATTCATTTAACGCGCGCAGCTCGCTCAATAATTCTTCGCGAGTCACTGATTCATAATCCATTGTTTTCCCTCAACAATTCTTAAAATATAACCGGTAATTCATTAATTTCTTTTAAATCTTGTTTATTCAATGAATTAGAAATATTCTCTTCCCAACGGAAAAATTTACGAGACAGATTTTCAACCTTTAGAAGTGTTTCGCAGATTTCTTCCGCTAAAACACGATCGTGATTCTTTTTGGCCTTTGTAAGTTTTTCATTTAGATAGTTAATCAGTCTACGCGCCTGTTCCGGACTCTCAAGATAAATGTGAGGATCGTATAGACTGCCGGCACGTTCTTTTGGACTCCATCGAGTCCTCATGTCGTTTATATGCTCTCGCAACATTAGAAAACAGTCCTTGAAGAAAATTGAATTCTCTCTTTATTAAATTAGTTAATAAATTTGAGAAAAAAAGAGAGATTATATTCGAATCATAACTTATAAAGGGCCAAACTTCAAGACGTCGCTTCATCTTCTTGAAAACAGGGAAGTCGATGTGATAGGATTTCTTTAATATATTTATAGGATGCATCCATGCGACTATTAAAAACTTGCTCGTTTTTGTCCGCAATTGGGTTTATAATTTTAATCGAAGGCCACACTGGATTTACGAACCAGGTTTGGACGAAATGTCATATTACCTGTCGGTGCCTCCAAGACAATTCCGTTGGCAACTTCTCTTTTGTAATTCCTGTGGACAGGTCTCCGGATATTGGTTTTGACGCAGATCTTGCTTGCAAGAGTTATGGAAATAAAATTTGTTCCGACGGGTGTAATGGATTGAAATTTTCTTATACCTATCAAGTCACTTCTCCCTAATTTACATCTACGGGGAACAAATGGTTCTTCGCCCACCTCTCATTTGATTCCTATTGAAATAGATTTGAAAATCTAGGTCATGTTTTTGGTTTTTGCCCTCGCCCGAACACTATGAGGACAACAGCCATACTCAAGAGAATCCCTCCAACAACCGCCTCAGTTGTCCTATGCCTGATGTAGAGCAAACTCAGCAGAAAAGCGCAGATGGCAACTAAAACTAAAGCGAACCAATCACTAGTAAATACCTTGGCTGTCATTACAACTACTGACTTATCGTTGAACCGCTGAGAGCTTATCATGGTATTCTGAGCGGTTCATGAATGAAAAATAGAGGAGATAATCCAACGATTTCAGGGTTTGCAGGGCTTCATCCATGGTTTTTCGCGCTTCACCAAGCTTTCCTAATTTTTTGTAACAAACGGACCGCTCAGCCATTAACGACGCGTTTGACAATTCATAATATTTGGAAGCTTCTTCGAAATTTTGAGTTCCGGCGTAAAGATTTCCTAATTCAAGAAGTGATTTGATCTCACTTTTTGTATCTCCAGATTCTCTTGCCGACCAAAGGGCACGATAATTGTCGAGAACTCGGACGACGTCCAACCTCAAGCTTTGGGCCAAATCCCTCGTCTTGGCTCTGTCGGATTCACGCAAGTTCTTTGAAAGCGTCCCTGCCCAAGTTAAATCTTCCAGGGCTTCGACCTTTTTACCGAGTTTCTCGTGAACCATTCCGCGGAATTCCAAGGCCTTGGCTCTACCGTCATTGATCCCCAGCTTTTCTCGAAATGCAAGAGAGACATTTATTGAGTCCAAAGCCTTTTTATAGTCACCTAGCTCAGAAAAATTCAGGGACAAGTTTTCCAGAACCGGGATCATTTTCGCTTCATCTTTTTGTTTTCTAAGCTTTTTTAGTTCACTAATGTCACTGTTGATTGAATTAATCGGAGACTTTACGTCTTTTTTGGAAATCGCCCGCTCAACTCCCCGACGTTTCACGCTTTCAACCATCGCAGGTTTCCTCGCGTCAGGATGTATGGCTGCGGTAGGCGCTGTTAATCCATTTTTAGCCTCGTCTTTTTGTTGGGGGCGTTCAATAATAGACGCATAATTTTTTGGCTTGGGGCTAGCGTTAGTTGTGGATCCTGAAGCGCTTGGTTGAGGGGCCGTTTTCATCTTTTGGGAATTTTCCGGTTTCATGTTAAACACTGACTTAACATGCCCGAAATTCAATTTAGTATTATTAGCGTTTGAATTCGCGGTTGTTTTCGAAGCGTCCGGAGTAGCCGTTTGATTGGATTGAGCTGCTGCAAGTCTAGGAACTGCGATTTGAGGAACGATCTTGTCCGTTTGTAATTTCGTCTGAGCGCTGTTACGCTTAATTGGAGCGTTCTTTCGTTGATCAAAAGCTCCGCTCTCCAAGTCCTGTATAGCTTTGGTTAAGGTGGAATGCCCCGAGGTATTGGCCAGCTCTTGGGCTTGAGTAAATAGTGTCTTTGCCTTATCAGTAGACGATTCAAGCTTCCTCAGTCTAGCCAGCTCAATCAGGGCTAAAATCTTTTCTCCTGAGGCTTTCAATGTGGACGAAATCTTTAGGGAGCTATCAAGAGATTCTTCCGCTTTGAGATAATCTCCGCGGCGAATATAAATTTTTCCGATTTCAAGAAGGGCCCATGCGACAGCTCGATAATTCTTGTTTCTTCTTTCAAGCTGCCGAATGTCCTCAAACCTAACCATGGCTTTGTAATCATCAGATTTTTCAACAAAGTCGTGAGCCTGACGGAGAATCTCCGCGGAAGCGGGAGCAAGTTGGCCGATTATTTTGTTCCTCATTTGCTTACTATAAGCCTTCAGATCATCAGGGAGGTCCGTCTGAGCGGGCTTTGACGAAATTTTCTTAGCAATTTGCTCGATATAATCGGGTCGCCTGTTAGCTAGCACGACTTCTCTAGCTCTTTTGGCAGGGACAATCGTCGCTTTTGCCGGAAGCTTGGAGTTTGTTTTAGGGGACTTTTCAGATTGAATATTAGATTCTTTGTGAATTCTGGGAAGTGAAGATCCGGGGCTATTTGAATCCAAAGCGGCTATTTTCTTTTCAACGAAGGCTATGATTTCAGGTTCTTTGATTATACCAAGAGCGACCTGATACATTTTTAGCGCTTTGCCCTTGTCCCCTAAATGCTCAAGTGACTGTCCCATGAACAAGAAGGATCGTGGATCCACCGGATGCAACGAAACAGCATTGTCAAAATCTTTTATAGCAGAACGATAGTCTCCTTTGGCCGCTTTCGCTATGCCGATATTGGTAAAAATTTTACCTTCCAACCCCCCGTACTTGAGCGCTTCTTGAAAATCCGCCAATGCCTGATCATAATGTCCCTGTTCGAGATAGACCACTCCGCGGTTGTTCAATGCGTTAGTATAATGCGGGTTAATCTCAAGACTCTTGTTGTAATCAGCAAGCGCTTTTTCGAGATCACCTAATCTTTTATACGCGACCCCTCTATCGTTATAATATTTGTATTCATTGGGATTAATATCCGCGGCTCTAGTGAAATGCTGCAAGGCTTCCCTAAAATTTCCATTTTTCATGGCCACCAGACCAGCGTTGTATTGTTGGCGATCGGCGATTTCCGCTGCGCTAAACCCAGGGCCAAGCGTCGCAAAAACGAGGGTCAACAAAATCAGTATCCGAAATGACTTCATCTGACGTTCCCCTCGGGACTTAATGATCTGTTATACAAATCAGAAAAAAACGGTTTATGACAATTCCCTTCAAGCAAAGAGAACTTTGCCTGTAGCGCCAGGTTGTCCACATAATCATTCCAAAAAGCCGCCGCGCCGCATTCGAAATCATTGTGTTTTATTCTCAGTCAAACCGAACTGGCTTAAGACATCTCTGATGTAAACCGTTACTTCGTCTATTATTTTCGGATACTTTTTTGCAAAGGTAGCCTTTTCGATCGCAGATGAGATACTTTGACCCTGTTTCGAATCGTTATCCGTTTTCGATATTGGGTTTCCGGAAGAATCATATTTCTCGTAACCTACCGCCATGACCACACTTACGCTAAGAAAGGTGATCAAGACTATAATTCCGCAGATCTTGCCAAAAGATCTCATGTTAATCCTCCAGCCTTTTAATCAACAGGTATTACTCAATATTATTATTATATCATAACTCATTGAAAATGGGAATGCTTATAGAGATCGAATAAAGAGACCAAGAGTTGTCAGGTTTAATTCTTCACCTTCGGGAAGGCTCAAAAGACGTCATGTAAAGCGCATTTCGCGGCGAGATATCCGCACATTCCATGCACCCCCCCACCAGGGGGCATTGATGACGAACAAATATATACGCCTTTTGCCGGAGTTGAATACGCCCGCCATCGACCTAATGGACGCAGGAAAAGGTCTGTAAAACTCTGTGATCCTCCAACAATATCGCCTCCGATGTAGTTCGGATTGTAGGCCTCCATATCAGCGGGAGACATCAGATGTCTGGCGATAATTGTTTGTCGAAAGCCTGGGGCGAAACGTTCGACTTGGGCCTCTATGCGATTTGTCATGTCTACTGTACAGCCATTTGGAACATGACAGTATCCCCAAGCCGTATGCATTCCTTCGGGAGCGCGGGTACTGTCGAAAAGACTGGGCTGTACAAAAAACACGAATGGCTTTTCCGGGACTATCTCTTTCCAAGTATCACCCTCCGCTGAGGCAATCTCTTCCAGAGTCCCACCGATATGAAGCGTGGCGGCTTTTGAACACGCCGCGTCTTTCCACGGCACAGGCGCCTTCAATGCCCAATCTACTTTGAACACGCCTGGTCCATGATTGTGATTTTCCAGTTTCTTCCTATAAGCTCTGGAAAACTTGTGGCCCGCCAACCGCGCAAGCTGCCTAGGGGTAACATCAAATAAAACTGCCCCTGTTTTAGGAAGATCATCGATTGATGAGATGGTCGTTTCCAGTTGTATGGTTCCGCCCATAGATTTGAAAAAAGAAGCCAGAGCGGTCGCTATCGCTTGCGAACCTCCTTCGGCGATCGGCCATCCGACCGCATGTCCCAACGTAGGCAACATCAAACCAAACGCAGCGCTCGACCAGCGGTCCAGTGGTTGAATGGAGTGAGCCGCATTACCGGCGAACAAAGCTCTAGCTCTTTTATTCCCGAATCGATCACGTGCAAGAGCGATCGCGGAGCGCATCGCCAGAGGGCCAAATCTCATTAGAACAAAAGGGTGACGAGGAGCGCTCAGTGGTTTGAGCAGTTCCTGTACCAGGTACTCCCAGTTGCGGACACATGGACCAATTAACCTTCGATAGTTATTTGCGTCTTCACCCAGGCCATCTGCCGTCACATCCACGGAACGCTCTAAAAGAACAGCGTTTTCACCATCTAGAGGATGCGCCAACGGTATGGGAGGTTCAATCCAGCGAAGCCCATAAGTTGCGAGGTCAATCGACCGAAAGAATGGAGAAGCCAAGGCCAATGGATGAATCGCTGAACAAACGTCGTGATGAAAATCTGGGAGTGTGAGTTCCTTAGTTCTCGTTCCTCCTCCTAGAGTTTCTTCAGCTTCAATTAAGAGAACGGAGTGTTTTTTGCGTGTTAAGGTTATTGCAGCCGCTAGCCCATTTGGCCCAGCCCCTACCACAATTGCGTCATATTGGTTGTCACGCCACATTTTATTTCTAGCGGCTCAAGAATTCTTGAGCTGCGTTGAACCATCTGAGAGGTTCTTTTACCAAAGTCCTTATCTGCGAATTGTGCCGGATATTCCCTATGTGCGACCATTGAACGCTTTTGTCCACGCATTTTGAATCGAATGTAATCTCCGGCGGTACCCCTAGAGACGCGGCTAA
>JACWAG010000154.1 GCA_014874425.1 Syntrophaceae bacterium
CATAATGACTCCGGAACTGCCGTCGCCTGCTCACTTGCAGCGGTCGAAATCGGTGTAAAACAAATTCAGGGCACTATTAACGGCATAGGGGAAAGATGTGGAAATACGAATTTGATCTCGATCATCCCGGCCCTTGCTCTCAAAATGGGAAAACTGGATTATGATCCGGCAAAGTTGAGGTGGATCAAACATCTGTCTGAATTTGTGGATGAAATGGCCAACCGCACGCCGAATAAGGCACAACCTTACGTTGGTTCCGCCGCTTTCGCCCACAAGGGGGGATTGCACTCCAGCGCAGTCATGAAAATTCCTCGTGCTTATGAGCACGTTGACCCCAAGCTGGTCGGGGCTTCCAGACATATGCCTATCTCGGAACAGGCCGGGAGGGCGGCTTTAGCTCAAAAGGCCGCAGAGTTCGGGATCGATCTGGCCCCTGACGATCCCCGAGTTGGAGAAGTTCTTAAAATTATAAAAGACCTCGAAGCTCAAGGCGCCAGATACGACATCGCCGATGGATCTTTCAAACTCTTGCTTAAAAGGATGCTTGGACTTCATAAGAGATTCTTCACTCTCCATGGATTCAGCGTAACCAGCTCCAAGAGAAAGGGTGATACGAAGACATATTCGGACGCGGTCATTCGAATTGTTGTGAGAGACAAAATGGAATTTTCCGCCGCTGAAGGAAATGGGCCAGTACACGCGCTGGACAACGCGTTAAGACAAGCATTGACAACATTTTACCCAAATGTCGGTGAAGTGCGTCTCACAGACTTCAAAGTAAGGGTTTTAGAAGGGACGTCCGGAACTGGGGCTACTGTCAGCGTCTTGATAGAGTCGACTGATGGCGAAGATGTCTGGTGGACCGTAGGATTCAACGAAAACGTAATACAGGCGTCCTGGAACGCTTTAGTAGATAGTATTGACTACAAACTTCAAAAAGATCTCGTCGGACAGGGATGAACCCAATCCTCATTCAGCCACATCGGGGTTTAAGGCTGCGCGGGGACTCGCCATAATCGCGGCTGTATTTACTCTCGCAAGCGTTATCCGGCTGAACATCCCGAACTACCAACTTTCCGGACCTACCATTTCAACCCTAACGGATTCAGGTGATTGCGGCTATCAAATGGTCGTGGACAGGAAAGTCCTTGGGACGCTATTTCTGGACAAACCAACTACGATCGAGAAAATATCAGAGGCTATTGGATACCATGGCGCAAGAGGAAGCCATGTGGAGAAGGTTGTCCCGTGTGGTTCCGTGATAATCTTAGACCGGGACGGTCACCTGCTTGAGGTTCAGCGGCTTGCAGGCGCCCACATTGTAGCTTGTGGCAAGAGGATAGACCTGAAATCCGCCACTGGAGAAGATGTGCGAAGCGTGCCCGGTATCGGGCCTGGCCTGGCGAGAAGAATTAAAGAACATACGGACGCTTTCGGTCCATTTGAGAGTGTGGACGACCTCGTGAAAGTCAAGGGAATTGGTCCAAGAAAGGCCCAAGAGCTGAAGCTGTATTTAAAATGACGCCTTAATCAGGATGATTGTGTAATGCCTGAATTCGCAGATAATCCATTCTCACGGTTAATAACACTTGCGGCATAGGCGGCTCCAAATCCGTTATCAATGTTGACCACTACGACGCCGGGCGCACAAGAATTGAGCATTCCCAACAACGCGGCTATTCCTCCGAAAGACGCTCCATATCCGACTGAAGTAGGCACTGCGATTAACGGACGATCTACAAGTCCGCCCACCACACTGGGCAGAGCCCCTTCCATTCCCGCCACGACGATTATTACCGACGCTGAGTTGATCAGATCAAGGTGGGAGAGGACCCTGTGAATCCCTGCTATGCCTACGTCATACAAAGTTTTGACCTGGTTTCCAAGGGCCAATGCCGTGATCCTGGCTTCTTCTGCGACAGGCAGATCGGATGTGCCGGCGGCCACGATAAGCACAGTTCCACGTCCACGATTTACGATTTCCGTTGAAGAATAGAGAAGCGTTCTCGCAAGAGGATTGTAGTCCATCGTTGATCCCGCACGCTCCCTTACATACTCGGCCTTTGGAGAATCAACCCGGGTTATTAGAACCACATCGTGCCGAGCGGCCAGTCTTTCAAATATTCTCAGAATTTGGTCCGCAGTTTTACCCTCACCGTAAATCACTTCTGGAAACCCAAGCCTTAGTGACCTGTGATGATCGATGCTGGCAAAGCCTAGTTCTTCCGTCTCAACTTTCTGAAACAAAAGACTAGCCGGTTCAACTGCCAACGAGCCGGATCTTACCTGTTCAAGAATTCCAATTAATCGTTCTCTGTTCAATTTTGATGCGCTACGCCAACGATCGGACTACATCTACCTTGCCTATTACACCCAGTAGCTTTTCATCATCAACTACTGGGATTGTATAATATCTATTTTCGGACATTATTCGCGCTACCTCGGTAACATCCGCATCAGGCTCTACACTCATAGCAGGATGCGAATAAATGTCACCGACCTTTGTAGCGGCGATTCTCTTCAGGTCCTTATGTAAACGCCATGGATTCTCCATGGGGATTATTGAATCCAGTATTACGAAAACAGTAGGGATGTGTAGCGGTTTATTAAACTCCACTAGATCAGATTCGGAAACAATCCCAATCACAGCGCCTTCTTCATCAACAACAGGGACTCCACTTATGTTATTTTGGAGAAGGACTTGGGCCAATTCCCTAATTGGGGTTTCTATGGTAACCGTGATTACATCCTTGGTCATAATGTCAGATGCTTTTAACATTAAAGGCTCCTGGCAGGCTGCGGTAAACAGCGGCAGACAGTTTGTAAGGTTATCGGAAAGAATTGTCGTTCACTATAAACAAGCGCCGCATGTTCGTCAATATTGCCCATGCGATGTCTGACACACCGTAATTCCATACTCATTTTACAAATTTAAAGTGGTCACCCTCCACAGCAACCCCTATGGTATCATCAGGACTGAACTTTCCGCTCAGAATTTCAGAAGCCAACGGATTTTCAATAAGACGCTGGATCGATCTCTTCAATGGCCTCGCCCCATAAGCTGGGTCAAAACCCTCGTCTGCCAGCAAATCCCGAGCCTGAATGCTGAGATTCAAAGTTAGTCTGCTTTCGGCGAGTCGCCTATTCAATCGACCAATCTGGATATCCACAATTTTTTTGATGTCTTCCTTATTTAGGGCATGGAATATTATTATGTCATCGAGTCGGTTCAAGAACTCAGGCCTGAAATGGAAACGAAGGGCTTCCATTACTCTTGTCCTCATGGTCTCCTCCTCTTTTCCGGAATAATCCCTGATTTCAGTGGAGCCGATGTTGGACGTCATGATAATAATAGAGTTCTTGAAATCAACTGTTCGACCTTTTCCGTCTGTAAGTCTACCATCATCCAGTATTTGCAGCATGGCGTTAAAGACTTCGGGATGCGCCTTTTCAATTTCATCAAAAAGGACGACAGAATAGGGGCGACGACGAATAGCCTCTGTAAGATATCCACCTTCATCATAGCCAACATAACCTGGTGGGGCTCCTATCAACCTGGCCACAGAATGCCTTTCCATATATTCGGACATGTCTACACGCACCATAGCCTGCTCGTCATCGAACAGGAATTCGGCAAGCGCTCTGGCAAGCTCAGTCTTACCTACCCCGGTCGGTCCAAGGAATATAAAGGAACCGATTGGTCGATTAGGGTCCTGCAATCCTGACCTGGCCCTACGGACAGCGTTTGATACCGCTATAATGGCCTCTTTTTGGCCAATGACCCTTTGGCCAATCCTCTCTTCCATATTCAGAAGCTTGCTAACCTCGCTCTCTAGCATTCGAGCAACAGGTATGCCCGTCCATTTAGCAACTACTTCAGCCACATCTTCCGGACCAACTTCTTCTTTGAGAAGCCCTCCGTCTTTTTGTATCTCACCCAGTTCCGTGTTTTTTTCTTTGATGTCCTTTTCGATAGAAATCAACATTCCATACTTAAGTTCAGCCGCCTTTGAGAGATTACCTTCCCGCTCGGCTTGGGCAGCTTGAGATTTGGCTTGTTCGTACCGTTCCTTGAGTTGCCTGATTTGGCCTATGACCAGCTTTTCTTTGCGCCATTCCTCTTTTAGTGTGTCAGACTCGGCGGTAAGGCGCGCTATTTCCTCCTCGACCTTTTCCAGTCGTTCCATGCTGTTCTGGTCAGACTCCTTTTTTAATGCTTGCTGTTCAATCTGAAGCTGAATGATTTTCCGATCTATCTCATCAATTTCCGTAGGCATGGAATCGATCTCTATTCTCAGCTTGGAGGACGCTTCATCAATCAGGTCTATTGCCTTGTCCGGCAGGAATCTATCAGTGATGTACCTGTTGGACAATGTCACGGCGGATATAATAGCGGCATCCTGGATGCGGACTCCGTGGTGCAACTCATAGCGTTCCTTGAGACCCCGCAGTATGGATATAGAATCCTCTACCGAAGGTTCAGCGACGTAAACCGGCTGAAATCGGCGTTCAAGGGCGGCGTCTTTCTCAATGTATTTTCTGTACTCGTTAACAGTGGTGGCGCCAACCGCCCTTAACTCTCCTCTTGCCAGAGCCGGTTTCAACATGTTTGAGGCGTCCATCGATCCTTCCGCCGCTCCCGCTCCTACGAGGGTATGCATTTCATCGATAAACAGGATTATCTCCCCAGCCGCGTTTGTAATTTCTTTAAGTACGGCTTTAAGTCTGTCTTCAAATTCTCCACGATATTTGGCGCCAGCTACTAATTGACCTACATCGAGAGCCATGACACGTTTTCCCCTAAGTGTCTCTGGAATATCGCCGGAAACTATTCTACCTGCAAGCCCCTCTACAATGGCCGTTTTTCCAACACCAGGATCACCTATCAAGACTGGATTGTTCTTTGTTCTTCTGGACAGGACCTGTATTATTCGACGAATTTCGTCATCCCTACCTATTACCGGATCCAGCTTGCCCTTGCCGGCCAATTCAGTTAGGTCTTTGGTAAACCTCTTGAGCGCCTGATATTTCTCCTCAGGGGCTTGGTCTGTTACTCGTTGGGTCCCACGAATATCGGTCAGGACGGTATATATCTTGTCCTTTGTTACACCCCTGGAGTTAAGAATATTGGCAGCGGCCGTACCCGAAGCTTGAGAAATGGCTATAAGAAGATGTTCAACCGACACGTATTCATCGCGCAATTGTTCCATCTCTTTGAACGCGCTCTCCAAAACAGCCCTTAAACTGTTTGAGAAATAGCGATCAGCGACTGCGCCGGACTGCTGGGGAAAACGTTCGATCGCCTGAAGATTTTCACTTCTTATTCTCTCCAGATCAGCCCCGAGTTTCTTTATTATTTCAACACAGAGCCCTTCGTCATCTGAAAGAAGAGCCAACAGAAGGTGCTCGGTATCTACCTGAGGATTTCCTCTCTTGGAAGCCACATTTTGAGCCGTTTCCAAAGCTTCCTGAGACTTCAATGTGAATCTGTCCAAACGCATGGTCTTGCCTCCTTGAACAATTTCTCTATATCGGAGACTCCGTCTCAATTCCGAAATTGATGGGGCGCCGAATTTAGTTGGTTGTTTGACGGAACCTCGACCCAATAGGATGGGATCATAAAGACCAACTTATGTTCACAGGTAAGGCGCCTTGGTATGACTGTCAATCGAATTGATGACCTATTTCACAGTTATTGTTGACTTAAGGCAATCTCGTGGTTAGGATTCGATTGACAACATTTGATCAAAATCCACGATACCAATGTTCTAGGACTTACTATTGATCGTTTTCGTTAAACCGGCGGAGACTTTATAAGTGGTTTCTGACCTCCAAAACGCACAGTACGCCGAACAGGAAAATGCGCATACTAATAATCGGGAAACCTCACCGAGGTTGTTGGTGGCTGATGACGATGTTACCGCATTGGGAGAATTGTCGGAACTGTTGACATTAAGTGGTTTTGAAGTTGTCCAGGCCCCGTCAGGTGACAAAGCAAGGGAACTGTTTTCAAATGAAAAACCGGACTTGGTTATAACCGACATTCTCATGCCCGGTTTGGACGGCATCAGCCTTCTGAAACTGATCAAGGAAGCTGATGACATCATACCTGTAGTAATGATAACTGGCTACGGCGAAATGGGGACCGCCATCAGGGCGCTTAGGCTCGGGGCTTTCGATTTTCTGCTCAAACCGATAAATGGGGAAATACTAATTTCAACAGTGGAAAAGGGATTGGAGCACCACAGACTCAAACTCTTGGAGAAAGAGTACACCCATCGCCTTGAAACTCAAGTTGAAAGCAGAACCAAAGAATTAGCCAAAACGAATGAATTCTTAAGGGGCATTTTAGAAAGCTCCAGGAGGGTCTCGATTGTAGTTACCAATTTGCAGAGACAGATCTTGTTTTGGAACTCCGGCGCTGAAAACATTTTTGGCTACTCCAAAGAGGAGATACTCGGTCAATTGGTCGCCAAACTCTATCCAGCCAACATAGATCCCAACGAAGTTCAAAACACTCTGAGGGAGGCTCTCACAAACGAATTTGGCGCTGCCCAGACAGTTATCAAGCAAATTTCTAAAAATCATGAAGAGGTGGTGCTTTCTCTTGCAATATCTCCAATGCTCGACCGGAAAGGAAAAATGACCGGAGTGGTAGGACTCGGGCAGGATATTACAGAACAATTCCGGCTTCATGAGGAGTTGGTAGCATCTTATTCACGGATAAGAAAGATTCAGGGCGCTTCTATTTTTGCCCTGGCGCAACTGGCCGAAGCGCGTGACGGTGAAACAGGGGCTCATCTGAAAAGGATCAGGCAATATTGCGCTGTTCTATGCGAAAGTATTCGAAAACGCCCCGTCTACGGCCCATTGATGACTTCGGAGTTCATTGAAGATTTGGTTCAATGCTCAGTATTGCATGACATCGGAAAGATTGTAATTCCGGACAGTATACTTTTCAAACCTGGTAAATATAGGAACGACGAATTTGAAATCATGCAGGAGCATGCCCTACTCGGTGGAAAGGCCCTATCGGAAGCCGCAAAAGAAACCGGTGAGTCTCAAAGTTACCTGTCAGTCGGAGCCGACGTCGCCTACTATCATCACGAACGATGGGATGGTTCTGGATATCCTTTCGGGTTGCGTGAGCTTCAAATTCCACTCTCGGCGCGTGTTGTATCATTGTGCGATGTGTATGACGCGTTGAGATCAAAAAGACGTTACAAAGACGATTTTTCTCACGAAAATTCTGTGAAGCTTATAGTTGAACAACGGGGCAAACAGTTTGACCCGGAAATCGTTGACGCCTTCTTGGACAGCTTGGATGGTTTTGAACAGATCATAAACGATTTTGATAAAAATCATGCAAGTTAGTTCGCTCAAATTTACGGCTATTGTGGAACTTGGTTGAACTTATAGGTTCGCAATAACCCACATTTTCCCAACCGATCATTCAAATTGGATGTTAAATTCTTCACAGGGGGTGACAAATTGTGTAAACTTAATAATCCTATTTTTTGAGAGAGTGTTTTGGTATGAGTCAAAGCTGGGTACCTATTTCAACCATAATGAAGACCGCTCCTAAGCTGTTGGAAGTCCCTAAATACGCGAAAAACGTCGCGATGATTCAAGTGGACAAGTTCCTCCGGAACCTTACCTTCAAGACAGGCGACGGGGCTGCTGATAAAATTCGCCAGTGCAGCATTCGCATTACAGACTACTGTAATCTGAGATGTCACACTTGTGGCCAGTGGGGCGACAGAGGATTCTTGCGTTCATGTTCACTGAAGGAACTTAAGGAACATGAAGTCTCGCCAGACAGATATATAGACCTCCTACGAGACCTTGAAGCCCACGGCCACACACCCTCTGTCTATTTATGGGGAGGGGAGCCAATGCTGTATAAAGGATCTGTCGAGGTAATAGAAGAAGCTGCTCGGCTCGGGATGCCTCCCAGTATCGCTACAAATGGAACAGGACTTCACGAACACGCTGATCGTTTAGTTAGCGCCCCCATGTTTGTGGTCCAGATTTCTGTCGATGGACCGGATGAGACGACCCATAACACAAGTAGACCAGGGGCGTCCTCCTCAGTTAACAATTTTCGGACCATCAATAGAGCCATAGATACCTTGACCCAATTGAGAAAGGAAAAAGGTCAGAGACTTCCACTCATAGCGTCCCTCACGACGATCAACAACGTGAATTACAATAGACTTGTCGATATTTATGACGTTTTTAGAGACCGCGTGGATGTCTGCGTGTTTTACCTCGCATGGTGGATAGATGAAGAATCCGCTGAAAAACATACTAGGGATTTTGAAGAACGATTCGGATTCAAACCTCAAAAACACTATGGCTGGATTGGGAACTGGCGGCCACCTGATATTCACGTCTTATCCGAACAACTGAAGCGTCTTAATGATTTGGCGAAAAAGTTTTCCGGGCCTGCTGTTATTGTAATGCCGCCTCTCGATGAACCCAACGACCTGGAGAAATATTACACGGATCATGACTGCCGGTTCGGGTTCGACAAATGTGTCTCAATTTTCAGCGCTGTGGAAATAAATTCTAATGGGGACATGTCGCCTTGCCGCGATTACCACGATTATGTCGTTGGAAATGTAAAAGAAAATACAATATCTGAACTTTGGAATTCCGAGCGTTATAGAGAGTTTCGCAAGAGTCTATCAACCAAAGGATTGATGCCGGTTTGTTCACGCTGTTGTGGATTGATGGGTTATTGATTAATTAGAAGTCGATCGAGTGGTTTCCAGATCGACTTCATCACTTCACATGCCCCTATTAAATCTCACTCGTCTCGATTTTGGACAGAGGTTCAAATTTATAATTTCGGAGCTAGGAGCTTCATTCTTTTTATTAAGATTTTCCCGGCAAAACCGTTGATTATACCGGTCCCTATTGCCGCAATAATCATTATCGGAGCCAGTAACAAAATGCTCTCGTTTTTTACGAGCATCAGATATGCCACCCAAAGCTGGATCATATTGTGCGAAACAGCCCCCAAGACACTTACTCCAATTTCACTCAGGTACCTACCGGCCAACCAGTAGGCGCCCCCCATGACAATTATAGAACCGATGCCTCCAGCGCTCGCCAGTAAAAAACCTGGAGACCCAAACTGGCCCGAAATAAGCCCGCCGAGTAAAATCCTACCTATTGTGAGCCAAACAGCGTCTTTGAATCCAAAAATATATAATGTTGCCAAACCAATAATGTTCGCAAATCCAAATCTGAACCACCCTACTGTGAAGGGAATTAGGGACTCCAAAGAATGTATTGCGGTTGCAAGCGCCAAGAGCACCGCAAGTCTTGAAAGTTTTCCAGTTCTATCGATCATCTGCTGATAGCGTCCAGACGCTGAGATTCATTGCCACCTACTCTCACTACAACTTGATTTGGGACGCATAACAGAGTGGCTCCGCCTGCCGAAATTTCTCCCATTTTGACGCAATAATGATTGGGACATGGTGAACTCAGGATTCGAACCTTGCCGCCTTCTATCTGAACTTTCGTTTCTCCAAGCGGGCCTTTTACCGAAATTACACGGTCATGGTTCAGCGCATACCTGCCTACGAGCTTAGAGTCGCACCTTATAAATACAATGTTTCCATCAGTCGCAAGCCGATTGGGCAAAGAAAATGAAAGAACTGCTGCGAAGACGCACATCAGGAAAATAAGAGTGATATCCCCAGGAGTGAAATACCGGAACCAGGCGCGCATACTCAAGTTATTTGAGATTTCCTCTTTATCTTTTGAATTTGATCATCATTCTCCACAAGACGACTTACAAATGCAAGCATTGTCCGAAAACCCGCTAATGTGTTTATCATGCTCCGATTATTAATCGGTCAAAATTATTAAATATATTGAATCATAAACTACTAAAGCTCAAACTATTGCCTAATTTTTCCTTGCGCCGCGTTGGACTTCAATATAAATATTGTCGAACTAGATTATAGCGGCAATTCCGTTCCGTAGGCGGCTTACCATGAAGTGTCCAGTATGCGGTGAAATCGAAGATAAAGTTATAGATTCCAGATTGGCCAAGGATAACACCGCAATCCGGAGACGACGACAGTGCCTCGGTTGCTTGAAGCGATTCACTACATACGAACGGATCGAAGAAATGGTCCCTTTTGTCATAAAAAAGGACGGTCGCCGGGAATCTTTCGATAGGCGCAAAATTGTCGAAGGAATTATGAGGGCCTGCGAAAAAAGACCAATAAGCATAGAGCAAATAGAAACGGTGGCGGACAGTATTGAGCAGGACCTTATGGAAAGGGCAGAAAAGGAGATACAGGTGTCTTATGTCGGCGAACGTGTCATGCAGGCCCTTAAGAAAATGGATGAAGTGGCATATGTACGATTTGCATCAGTCTATCGATCATTCCGGGATATAGAAGAATTTGTTAATGAGATAAAGGAACTTTATGAACTTAAAGAATCAAAGGAACGAGAAACAGAGCATGGACAAATAGATGATCCTCAAATCCCCCAAGGCGTCTCATGAAGAGCCTAGGTTCATGTCTCGAGCTATTAGGTTGGCTCGAAGAGGCGTGGGCCGCACTTCTCCCAATCCTATGGTGGGCGCTGTTATAGTCAAAGAAGGTCGAATTGTGGGGGAGGGCTTCCATCGCGCCCCTGGTGAACCTCATGCGGAAGTCGAAGCAATTCGTGCCTCTGGTATCGAGACCCAAGGCGCCGAACTGTTCGTAACCCTGGAACCATGCAATCACTATGGACGGACACCCCCTTGCACTCAGGCTATCATGGCGGCGGGAATCAAAAAGGTATATTATGGAATTGATGATCCGAACCCGTCCGTCATCGGCGGCGGAGCTGAATCTTTGCGCAAAGCTGGAATTGAAGTCGTGGGACAAGTCCTCGAAAATAGATGCAAAACCCTAAATGAGGTTTATCTGACCAACGTCACTCTCCGGCGTCCATACGTTTATCTTAAGCTGGCAATGAGTCTTGACGGCAGAATCGCCACACGTAGCGGACATTCCCAATGGATAACCTCGGAACATTCAAGGATGAAAGCACATAGGTTGAGAGACCGCGTTTGCGCTATCATGGTTGGCATTGAAACCATACTTGCCGATAATCCCTGTCTGACGACCCGATTAAAGGAACGCGCTGGTCGAGATCCGGTACGTGTTGTAGCGGATTCGAACTTAAGGACCCCGTTGGACGCAAACATTTTCAATCAGACGTCTTCTTCCGGAGTCATCATCGCTACCCGAAACAATCCCCCTTCCCGCCTGAAGGCGCGGCTGGAGAAAAAAGGCGCCAAGGTTATCCAGACAGCCAGTTCCGACAAGGTCGATCTCAAAGACCTCCTTTCAACTCTTTACAAGATGGGTATAACATCGTTACTGATCGAGGGAGGAGCCGGACTAGCGTGGGGAGCCCTGGAAGCTAGAATAGTGGACCGCTGTTTGTTTTTTTACGCTCCTGTTATCATAGGTGGAAAATCCGCACC
>JACWAG010000155.1 GCA_014874425.1 Syntrophaceae bacterium
TATCACCAAACAGGCGATAGCCAATACTAGCATCAATACAAAGCCTGCCACGCAACCAAATTTGAAGAACTGTCGTGAAGTGAATTGCCTTGAATCATATGCTATGGAATTGGACGCTGCCGAGTTTACGAGCAGAAACGGCATGGATCCGGCGACTAATGCCGCGTACATCACTACATCCGGAGTTATCCCGAGTTGCTTGGACATCAACAGGGCCACAGGAAGGAAGCAGGCGATGACTGCAACGTTCATGAGAAAATTTATAGCCAGCATTACGAACAATCCAACGCCTAAAACAAAGACCAACCAATGTTCACCCTGAAACAGGGGCGCCGTATTTGCCGCAATCCAGGCAGAAGCTCCGGTTTTCCACAAACAGTAGCCCATACTCATTGATCCGGACAATGAGAGGATCGTGTTCCAGGGAATCAGTTCAAGGTCTGCGATATTCAACACGTTGAAGACAAAAAATATTACGGTCGCCACGAGAATTATGGCTGACTTATCAATCAAGGGCAAATATGGAACAATACCCTGAAGCCCCATTAAAACTATTGTGAAAAGTATTATTAGTAGACTGACGACTTCTCTCCTTGTTATTGGCCCGAGGTCACGGTTCCAAGCGTTCACTTGACTACTTAATCCAGGAATGTCGAATTTTTCCGGTTCCAGAAAAATAACGAAAAGGAGCCACAGAGAGAAAATCATTAGCCATGCTACAGGGGCCATGTAATAGGTATAAAGGGGAAAAGGCGTGTCAATCCCTGTCATTTCTTTTAGGAAACGTACACCAACAATTATATGAGCTGATCCCAGGAGTGTTATTACACCGCCAATTCCACATGCGTAGGCCATTCCCATGAATAAGCCCCTGCCGAATTTTGAAGTCTGGTTACGGTCCCCATATAGATTGTATATTACCACGAGTATAGGGTACATTGTCGCAGCGACAACCGTGTAAGGCATGAAATGAGTCATAATGGCGATAATGGCGAATATGACGAGATATATGGTCGTGGTTTCCTGACCGGCCATCCTCATCATTTTGTAGATGAAACGTTTTGCGATTCCTGTTTTCGTAAAGACCGAACCGACGACCATGCATCCGAATACAAAAACAACCGCCGGGTCCATGAAGTCATTGAAAGCCTCTTTAGCGGGCCGAATCATGAACAGCGCCTGGACTATGCCAATCGCTAGTCCAGTGATGCCGATTGGAACCGCCTCGAATATCCACCAGACACACGCAAAAAGAAAAATACCGATCGCGCCTTTTCCTTGCCATGACAGAGAAACCGTTTTCCCCATGTGATCCATCGCGTCTGGCCACGGTGGGGACCAATAGATGACCGTAAACAGCCCGATGCCCGTCAGGAGCGCAATTAAACGCGCATGGTTCTTTTTAGTGGAGCTAATGGAATCCCCGAGGTCGGCTGCCATGATTGATTACTCCGTGGATGCGTTGATCATAATGCCTTTTGGCTGAAGCGAGTTCGCTTCACGACACCACGAGATCTGATTTTGATATAATACTCAATATTCGAACCCCAAGCAAATAAGTAGGGAAAATTGATTTGACAGGAGCCTTTGTGGATGTATAATCTCATAAAATTCCTAAACGTAAAGTTCCAAAGACAGCAAACCATAAACGTTGTGTGACAAATACTGAGATAGATCCTGATTTTAGGTGTCTACCTTTTAAGTCTTTCACGTGCGCTATTCTCGGTCAGAGTCAAACAAGTCCTCAAAGGAGTTAGAAAATGACTGGCAAGAAAAAGTGTAAAATTGTGTCGGCTGTCATATTGGCTTTCCTTCTTGTGGTTTCAACGGCTTATGCCCAGAAACCTATAATTATTGGGGCGCCTCTTTCCACTGCCTTCCTTTATGGATGGGCCGCTGAACGTGGAATCAAGCTCGCTGTTGATGAAATCAACGCCGCGGGTGGTGTGAAAGTGGGCGATGAGAAACGTCCATTCAAAGTCGATGTAATCGATACACGTGATCTTGAACCGGGTGTTCCAGTAAGCGAGGCCTTACTCGCAGTTGAAAAACTGATACTTGAAAAAAAGGTAAACTTCCTTATTGGGGGGCCTGTCAGGTCCGAAGCTGCGCTTGCGGCCATGCCGCTACTAGCAAAGAATAAGATGATTTCGATTTTGACGACAGGCTCGCTCACCCCCAAGTACAATGAAACAGTCGGTAAAAACCCGGATAAATACAAATATTGCTTCAGGATTTCCGGGGAAGCGAAATGGATGGTAACGGGTGAGATAGTTCCATGTCTGGAATACATAGGAAAGACCTTTAGCCTGGACAGACTTATGATAATGGTTCAGGACGTGGCACATGCTCGAGCCGGTGGTCAGATCTTGGCCAAAATCATGGGTGGTAAAGGATGGAAAGTCCTTGGCGAGCCGATGGTTTTTCCGACTGGAACCACCGATTTCTCGATGGGATTGCTGGACGCGAAAAAGCAAAATGCCCAGGTGATCATAATCTGGATGGACATGCCGGAGTCCGCGATACTTTTGAAACAATGGTATGACATGAAAGTGCCCGCTCTTCCATTTGGCATTATCATTTCCGCCGCCGAGCAGCCAGAATTCTGGAAAGCTACAGAAGGGAAAGGGGAGTACTGCCTGGCCAATGTGGTCAATGCAGGGAACGTTCCCAGCGAAGCCACCCCCTGGACGATGAAGTTCGTCAACGCTTACAAGAAAAAGTATGGACTTGAACCAGAAGGCTATGGGACATCTTCCAGCTACATGGCTGTTTATGTCCTGAAAGACGCCATAGAACGCGCAGGGTCTCTTGATCCTGACAAGGTCGTTGACGCCCTGAAAAAAACGGACATGATGGGCGTTTATGGCCTGATAAAGTTTGATCCAAAGACAAATCAGATTGTCCCGAGCCTGAACCCTAAAGAGGGAGCTGTCGGCACGATTTTCCAATGGCAGGCCGGCAAACGCGTCGTTGTATTCCCACAAAGCATCGCAACAGGCAAGATCCTCCTGCCGCCGTGGATGAAAAAGGAATAAGCCCTCGCAAGTAGATTAACTTCGGGTCCCCGACCAGTGAAAGTTTTGTAACTCGCATAGGGGGCCCACAGAGGCGTTTCATGGACATCATAATCTACGGGATTATCAACAGCGTGTCGTTGGCGCTCATGGCGGTTGGCTTCACTCTTGTTTATGGAGTGAGCCGGCTACCGAATTTTGCTCACGGGGCGCTCTATATCCTCACCGGATACCTGACCTGGATACTAATGAACAGGGTAGGGCTGAACTATGTTTTTTCCGCAATAATCGCACTCGGTCTAATTGGATTGATCGGGGCCGCCATGTATCAGCTTGTTCTTATACGCGTGCGAGGCATGCCGATCTCTGAAATCATAGCCTCTTACGCTATTGGTCTGGCAATCCTTGAAGGTTTACGTTGGGGAGGTCTTAAAGGTGGCACATTCAGGCTGCCACCGTTCGTCGAGGGCAGTGTGACGGTTTTGGGGGTGTCGGTCGATTTTCAACGGATATTTGTCGTCATTCTGGGAGCCACCCTCATGGGCGCTCTGTGGCTGTTTGTTAACAATACCAAACTTGGGCTTGCCCTAAAAGGAATGGCTCAGGATGAGCGGGCAGCATTGACCCTGGGTATCGACTCGGACCGTATGGCTGTCACGGCCACTGCAATAGGCTCCATGTTGGCGGGGGCGGCCGCAATTATCCTGCTACCGCTAGGAAGCATTGCAGTGGAATCCGGGTATCATGTCCTGATAATGGCTGTAGCAGTGTGCATCGTGGGTGGTCTGGGAAGCTGGACCGGGGCGGTCCTAGCCGCCTTCATAATTGGCTTTGCCCAGATATTATCGGTTGTGTATTTCGGGGCCCATTACCAGGCGGTAGTAGCATTGCTGGCAATTGTAATCACGCTGATTTGTCGTCCCAGCGGCTTGTTTGGAAGGCAAAAAGAGTTGGAGGAACGAGTCTGATATGTCCAGCTCCAAAGGGGATCGTCGTAAAGAGCGAATAGACCGAGGGATCAAGGTCAGATCTGATAGCGTATACGCCATTTCATCCTGGAAGGAGATAACCTATCTGATCGCTCCTCGCCTAGTGTTAATTCTGGGGCTTGCGCTCGCTCCCCTGGTTTTGAGCGCAGCTCCATACTGGCAACGCGTCGTCTCAATCATCTGTGTATATTCTTTACTTGCGATGGGGTTTGATTTTCTTGCCAATTATGTTGGCCTGGTATCATTAGGCGGAGGCTTCTACGTAGGGATAGGGGCCTACGCTGCGGCCCTTTTGAATACTCATTTCGGGCTGCCCCCGATGATCACAATCCCTATGGCGACTTTGCTGGGAGCAATAATTTGCACCGTTCTCTTTCTCCCCTGTTTGCCCCTTAGAGGGGTCTATTTCGCAATAGTGAGCCTTATGTATCCACTGATTGCGGCGCGAATTGTTGAGGCCCTGGACATATTTGGCGGTACAGACGGCATCCTTGGGGTTGATGGGTTCTCAAACGTTTGGATAGAGCAATACTTCCTTGTACTATGCGTCCTTGTTATGGTTTTTGCGCTCAGACGACTCGTCGAGGAAGATATCGGTCTGGTTTTCAGGGGAGTTAAGGACAATGATCAGGCTGTCAAGGCTTCGGGGATAAACATCAACCAATACAAGGCGTTTGGTGTGTTCATCGCCTCGGCCTTGGGTTGTCTCGGAGGGGCGTGTCTCACCCATATGTACATGTGGGCCGGTCTGTCGCAGTTCGCCCTCGATTTTTCAATCATTCCTATCGCCGCTACAGTAGTAGGTGGTGGAGGAACGCTGGTGGGGCCGGTCCTGGGATGCCTGATCCTCGTCCCAGTTTCTGAGCTGTTACGGGATTTTGGATCACTAAGAATCGCAGTATATTCAATAGTCCTAACCGGGTTCATCGTTTTCAAGTCTGAAGGCATAATGATATATGCCGCCAGAAAATATGAGCAATTCGAGAGGTGGGTAGAAATATAGTTTGGACTAATACAAACAGACTGCAATTTTGAGGAGTCTCACTACCAGGAATTTTACCTGGCGGCGGGATGGATTTCCCGATAATGTCCAAATGACAGACAGCGCAGTGCCTGAACGGTGGAGCAGCTTATGAGTTCAGAACCATTATTATCAGTCCGGAATTTAGGCAAGAAATTCGGTGGGGTTCTCGCTCTGTCAGGGGTGAGTCTGGATGTTTTCAAGGGAGACATCGTAGGGATAATCGGACCCAACGGATCAGGAAAAACCACACTTGTCAACGCTATTACAGGATTTATTCAGGCTGATACCGGCGCTGTGCAGTTTAAGGGAAAGGACATTACCAACTGGAAGCCCCACAAAATTGCGGCCCTGGGTCTTACAAGAACATTCCAGGTGATGCGTCCATATTTCAGCTTGCCCGCATATAAGAATCTGATAGTCCCACTTTTTTCTCCTCGTGCCAGGAAGACCGGCGGTTGGAGGGGTGGCGGGAAAATGGGTAGTCGTGACACCGTAGCTGTTGACATTCTTGAAGAGATCGGATTTGAACGCGATTCCTATGTCCCGTTCAAGTTGGCGTCATCCCTGCCTACAGGTTATCTCAAACGACTGGAACTGGCTCGCTGTCTTGCTTTAAGACCGGAAGTCATTATCTGTGATGAAGTATTGTCAGGGTTAAGTATGAGTGAAATGGCCAGCATGGTTCCTTTAGTCGAGAAGCTGCAAATGGAGGGGATAACGTTGATTATGGTGGAACACCGTCTCCGGGAGCTATTCCGACTTGCTGGAAGGGTAATTGTCCTGAACTTTGGATGCAAAATTGCGGAGGGAACTTCTGAGGAAGTGATGGAGTATCCAGAAGTTAAACAAGCTTATTTCGGTTCCGAGGAGGTCTATGACTATGTTTGAAGCCGCCGGCCTAATGGTTTTCTATGAAAATATGCTGGCCTTGAACAATGTTAGCCTCCAATGCGGTGAAAATAAAATTGTAGGGGTTTTCGGAGCCAATAGCGCTGGGAAATCGACATTAATGTACACTCTTTCCGGCATCATCCTGGATATACGCAAGAAGGAGGAGATGGCAGGAGGCGAAAGGATAACGATCCGTGGCAAGATTGTTTACAAAGGCAAAGATATCATGTCCGACAAGCCTTCCCTTAGAGCAAGGAGCGGAATCGTCCTGTGTCCGGAACGTCGTAGAATTTTCCCTGAAAGCACGGTTCTGGAAAACCTCAGGATCGGCTCATATCTGGCTACAACCGCGCAAGCCGCCGAGACTCTGGATTATGTTTTGACAACATTTCCTGCTTTGAAAAGAATTCTAAAACGTCTGGGGGGATTTATAAGCGGCGGCGAACAGCAGATGCTCGCTATCGGCAGGGCTTTGATGGCCCAGCCGAAGCTCTTGCTGCTCGACGAACCGCTTTTAGGGTTGAGCCCTGCGATTCAATATCTACTGGCAAAAGCAATTAGAGAAATCCGGGACCAACGGGGCATGTCCATAATTGTCTCGGAACAGTACGCCCGTCCGATCATTCCTATAATAGACTATGGTTACATACTTGAGAACGGCGCTGCCGTCGTCGAAGGTTCAAAACAAGAACTTTTGGACAATCCCGATGTTAAGTCCGCATACTTTGGAACCTCATAAGGAATTCCCTGTATGAACCTCGAATATACTTTCACCAGATTTGAACAGGCGTGTGAAAAATATCCTGACAATACCGCTGTTATCTTTTTGGGTGATAAATTCACTTACCGCAACTTGAAAAATAAGGTTTACCGGTTTGCGACGGGCTTGAGCGGGCTTGGAGTAAAAAAGGGCGACCGGGTCCTGCTTTATCTCTCGAACTCCATTCAAATGATAATCGCTTATCTGGCCGTACAGAAAATTGGGGCAGTTGTTGTGCTCGTTTCCCCAATTTACACATCGCATGAACTTGAATATATGATCAAGGACTCTCAGGCCCGGATAGTAATTTGCCATGACACAAATTACGGCTATGTTTCAGAAACCGTAACCGCCACCGGACTCAAACATATAATTTACACGAATCTCCTGGATTTGATTTCTTTTCCGAAAAGAGTAATCGCCGGGCTTTTTGATAAAACCCCGCACGGAAAGGTTAAAGGAGGGATTGAGACCATTCCATTCCGGAATTTGCTCAAATTTGATCCGGACCCGCCTCAAGTTGAAATAGACCCTATCAAGGACCTTTCCTACATACTTTACACAGGTGGAACAACTGGTTTCCCCAAAGGAGTGGCCGGCAATCACTGGGGCCATACATCGTATGTCAATGATATTACAGACGTTGTTTTCTCCGGCCATCTAAAATTCGGGACTGACGTTTACATAGCTATAAATCCACTGTTTCACATAATGGCCCTGGGACTTTTAATGGCAGTAGGGCTGAATTGCGGCAATGCAACTGTGTTAATGCCCGTCCCGCAGGTTGACGCGATCCTTTCGGCTATTGAACGTTACCGGGTCCGGTGGATGCTCGGCGTCCCTGCGCTCTATCGTATGATTCTTGAGAATGACCGTCAGGATACATATGACTTGAGTTCGCTTCTCTATTGTTATTGTGGTGGTGATGTGCTCCCTCGTGAAGTGCTCCATCGCTGGAAAGAGAGGGTGGGTTGGCCGATATATCAAGTCTATGGGTCCACGGAAGCAGGCCATGTCTGTTACAGCCGCCTTGAGGATGGCGAACCCGATCCAATGTCCATAGGCAAACCGCTTCCATCCAGGCGCGTCAAAATAGTGAACCCGGACACCATGGAAACGGTTCAAGTTGGAGAGGTCGGAGAATTGCTAGTCACATCCGATCATTCGATGAAGGAATATCTAAACAAACCGGAGGAGACGGAAAGGTCATTTGTCAGTATCGACGGGGAGGTTTACTATCGCACCAGCGATTTTGTAACAAGTCTTTCGAATGGCCTTATAGTGTATGTCGAGAGGTCGGCGGATATACTCAAACACAAGGGATATCGTGTATCGGCCTCTGAAGTGGAGGCGGTCCTTCAAGACCATCCGGTGGTTGTAGGAGCTTGTGTTGTAGGGGTCCCAGATCCGAAAGTGGGTGAAAGAGTCAAGGCGATAGTTGTTCTAAAAGATGACGCAAAAGGCGTAAGCGCTACGGACCTCATTAATTTCTGCAAAGAAAAACTCGCGCCGTACAAGGTCCCGTCATACATAGAATTTCGGGATATGTTGCCCAAATCTAAAGTTGGGAAATTGTTACGTAGAGAAATTCGAGATGAAGAAAAGCGGAAGATCCATGGGGACAAGAGAGCCTAAGCGTCGCTGGATTAACTCTGGATATGAAATTTGAGCCACAGAGCAATCAGAAATCCGGCTGGGAAAAAACACGAATTTCCATTCTACACCCCACAAAAGAATAGTGACGACATCTTATTCTAGTTGACGCTTCCGATAATTAGAGGCGTAAATCAGAATGAACAGAATACCCCAGGAGTTGGCGCCCGCTCTAAACAGGCGGGTGGCGCCGAACTCCTTAGGGGGTGAAATGAAAGGATGTTAAACGCACCCAGTAGGCTTCGGTAGGCCAGCCACTTTACAGGCGCCTTTAGCTGGTCCGGAGGGAAACAGCTCGTAGATTTTTTTCAGCTTGAAGCCGGTATCCTTGCAAACCTTACGAATCATAGGGGCAATGTTGAATTCCAGGTAGTAATTTCTGAGGTAGTGAACAACCTTCCAATGCTCCTCAGTCATTTCGCCGATACCTTCGGTTTTGGCGAAAAGAGACGCGACTTCTTCGTTCCACAGATCGGGATCTTGAAGGAAACCATCTTCGTCAACGTCAAAGGTTCTTCCTTCAATTTCAAGTGTAGGCATATTATAGAGCCCTCCTTTATGCAAGTTAGCCGGGACAACACCGGACAAAATATCTAATCATTATAATGTTAGCATCCGCGAAAAGAAAAAACAAGATCGAATATTTTTGCCACACCTCTCGCAAACAAGTACACCAGTCAATTAAGAAAATCAACTACAATTCTTATCAATTTCCAGCAGGTTTTTTGATCTTGGCTTCCGTGTCCTGAATGTATTTTTGAAGAACCTTTTTGGCAGCCGGCCGTTTTTCCAATTTCGCTGCGTCCTTATAAGCCTGAAGCGCCGACGCGTAATCCTTTTTGATCTCGTATAACAGCCCCATAAGCCCGTAAGCATCCGGATAATCGGGGTTTAACTGCACAGCCTTCTTGAGGTCAGCGATGCTTTTGTCATATTCTCCCTTTTTCGAATAAGCTATCGCGCGATTATGATATGCCACAAAGAAATTAGGATTGTCCTTGATCGATTTTGAGAAAGACTCAATTGCCCTGTCCCACTTTTCTACACGGAGCGCAAATTCGCCCTGCTCGTAATAATCCAGGTAATCTTCGGCCGTTGCGACCGCCACAAAAGATAAGGTGATGACTACGAATACTGCTAAGAAAGTGAATCGTTTCAATGTATTATCAGCCATGACTCCTCTTAAACGCCCATATGAAAGTTATATGTTATCACACTATTATGTTCATATAAATACTGTTTTTTACGATTAACCTACCACCCTGAGCCGCGTTTTAGGCCACGGCTCGCTCCGGTCTGTTTCAAATACCAATAACACACTAACATCGTTATGTATATTTCCATTTTCTGATGAGCGCTTGCCTGACATGGTTTGGTAGAAGATAATGTAATCAGGCCGAAAAATATATGTAACTTCATCTGCTTGCTCGAATTGCCATCCTTTGCTGTTCACATTTACCTCAACACATCATGAAAAAGGAAAGGAAACGTAGAAATGCCCACAAATGTGAGTGATTTTCTGAAACTATGGACACAAAGCGACCAGGTTTCAGAACGCAGGTTACAAAAATTTCTTTTGGTGGGGTTGGACAAGATAGTTCAGGAACAAAGCGACGTGCTGTCAAAGCTTTCTATTGGGCCATCAGCCTCCGGTCCTGTGGTCCGCTGGATGGAAGAATGGGGCTACCCAACCCAGATATCAGCCACTCTCGATCAGTCTGTTCTAACCTTTTCCGGTCGGCTCTTCGGCAAGGCCATCGACGCCGAAGCGATCCGAAAGGTAATTAGGCAGGGCACAATACTCGAGAGGCCATCCGACGGCGCGCAAGTGAAGGTAAACACCTTAAACGGGCTGACCGCAAATGTTTCAAGTTATGGCGGGGGGATTCTGAATGATGATATTACGGAAACCGTCTGGGACATAATAGCTGAAGCATGGTCCGACTATCGTGACGCGAGTGATCCAAGATCGCTGGACAGGGTCTTTCGTGAAGTAGGCACCCAAATCCATGCTGAGACTTTTGAAATCCCCAAGACAAGAAAAAATACCAAATACGAAATCGTGGGTGACGAAGTCGAACATCAGATCAGCGCTTTGCTCGACAAATTGAGGCGACAACTCGCATACGCGGTCCTCAGGTCACGACCTTTTCATGACGGTACAGGTTTTGTTTACGGGAACAAAACAGAAGAATCCACAATGTGC
Source organism: Syntrophaceae bacterium (assembly GCA_014874425.1). Classification (GTDB taxonomy): domain Bacteria; phylum Desulfobacterota; class Desulfomonilia; order Desulfomonilales; family Desulfomonilaceae; genus CAJBEZ01. The sequence continues at coordinate 10,541 of JACWAG010000155.1, forward strand.
GGCCTTTGCTCTTGGCCGCTGATAACTCAATCTGAAACTCCAAACCCGAAAGTTTATGTAAATAAAGCCTCACAAGTTCTCACAAAAGATGATTTGGATAATCTCGCTCTTAGCCTGTGGCTGGACGAACAAGCCGATCTCAACAAAGGAAACTGGTGGATTGTCTGTCATCCTTTGATCAGCCGATACATTCATGATTTTGATATCAGCTACAGAAGGACTGACCGGTCTGACAGTGGCGTAGGCTTCTATGTGGACCATTTCGATTCCAAAATAGGCAAGAATTTTCCTATCCTTCCTGATCGCTACATGAGACCTGACACATTGATGATCGTCAACTTTGACGCGGCTACATATGGGTATTACGCAAATGACCGGATGGACAGAAAAGAGGTCTCAACTCAAGGAAGATATCAGCGCTGGCTCATATCCTTCCAGACTTACGGCGTTGTCGTCCGAAATCCACGGGCCAATATCGGCATGATCTACGGGTTGGCGCATTAAGATCATTTTTGTCCCACCATGGCGCAAACAACCATGTTTACACTCTGTAAAAATTTTCTTGGTTGACTTGTTTACTGAAGCTTTGTAACCTATGGGGTGTGGAGGGCGTAGCTCAGTTGGCAGAGTTCAGGGTTGTGGCCCCTGCGGTCGTGGGTTCGAATCCCATCGCTCTCCCCACTACAATTTATGTCTCTCTGCGCCCGTAGCTCAGCTGGATAGAGCGCCGGACTTCGAATCCGTAGGTCGCAGGTTCGA
>JACWAG010000156.1 GCA_014874425.1 Syntrophaceae bacterium
GGCCTTTTTAAAGGTCGGTCCAAAGCCAAACCCAACGGCAAGCAAAAAAAGAAGGGGCTGTCCAAGTGACCCTATTATTCTGGATCGAGCGCGAAAATAACGCTTCAGTTGCCTCAAACAAAGAATGTAAATCACATTCATCTTCGACCCCACACTTTGCCAAGCGTCCTCATTCGATCAGACGTGGAAGCCTCTTCTGCGCGAATCGCATATCCTGTTAATAATATGAAAGCATCCTCGAGTGATTCGGAATGAGTCAGCTCTTTTAGGGTGTTAGGCGCTCCATGTGCGACTATTTTGCCTTGATCTATTATTGCAATTTCATCAGCGACACGATCAGCTTCTTCCATATAATGGGTCGTAAAGAAAACGGTGATATTTTTATTGCTATTCAAGGTCCGGATGTAGTTCCAGATGAGGTTTCTGGTTTGAGGATCAAGCCCGAGGGTAGGTTCATCCAGAAAAATTATTTTAGGCTCATGTAAAAGAGCGCGAGCAATTTCTAGCCTCCGTTTCATTCCTCCAGAAAAGTTTTTTACGAAGTCCTTTCTGCGATCCCAAAGCTGGACGAGCTTAAGAAGTTTTTCTGTCCTATTCTTTCTATCGTCCGCAGAAACCCCGTACAACACACCGTGCAACTGGAGATTTTCCAAAGCTGTCATGTCGCCATCCAAACTCGGGTCCTGGAATACAATACCAATAGAGCTTCGGACTTGACGTTGATCCCTTACCGGGTCGTGTCCATCCACGAGAATTGATCCACTCGTAGGTTTCAAAATAGTGGTGAGCATCTTGATTATCGTCGTCTTCCCAGCGCCATTTGGACCGAGGAAGCCAAAGATCTCACCAGCCGAAACCTCGAATGACACGTGGTCTACAGCGTAGAAGTCCCCAAACTTCTTGACAAGGTCATGTACTTCGATCATTTCGCTCATATGTTTTAATACGCCTTTTGCCACTTCTGTGTCATCTATTTCTCAGCGTCCTTTTTCTAAGATAATATTCGAGGAAAGCGAATAATAATAAAGCATTTAACCATTTATAGAAACTTTATATACAAAATCCTCCGCACTGACACGTGTTAGTAACCGTGCATGAAAAAAGGTAATAAGACTTCTTAAAGTCTTGACTCCCAAAACGTACTCAACGAGACTGTTCAGTCGGAGTAAACAAATTGTCATACACCGTAAGTGATCGTTTGTTAATAATAGTTACAAATATTTTGGGAAATTTGTCCCTACTGGCGTTTCTTGTTTTTATGTTCATGGGATCGCTGGACGTGATAAGGCTAAAGATTGGCGAAGTTGAGGCCCTTTTACTGAATTCGTTCCTTTCAATTGCTTTTTTCATCCAGCATAGCGGTATGGTGAGAAAATCTTTTAAGCGCCGGTCAACTCCATTAATTAGGGAAAACTACAGTGGAGTTGTGTTTTCTATAGCCTCGAGTCTTTTGTTACTACTGCTTATGGTTTTTTGGCAAAAATCGAACTTTATGATCGCATCTGCCCATAGTGATCTCAGATGGCTGCTCAGATTGATATTCGGCCTTGCCCTTTTAGGCTTCCTCTGGGGCGCCCGATCTCTAGGTTCACTGGATACCTTTGGTACTAAAAGAATGCGCAGGAACGTTGAGGGTAAGACAACCAAACCAACTCGTCTGATCATCCGTGGCCCATACCTGTGGATCCGGCATCCCCTGTATTTTTTCTGTATAGTTATGATTTGGGCTTGTCCGGACCTTACGGCCGATCGGTTACTATTTAATGTTATGTGGACTATTTGGATAATAGTTGGGATCATCCTGGAAGAACGGGACCTCGTTTCGCAATTTGGCCCGGATTATATTCGCTATCAGAGCGATGTGCCTATGCTGATTCCCACCAGAGCGCCACTCAGTAGGAAATAGAATTGAAAATCGGCCCTGACGATAATTTCAGGACCGATTTGTAGTGGTCACCAAAGTAATTTTCTTCTGCAATTCGAGCCTGTAGCATATCTGGTATGCCACCGATGGTTGTGCTATAGAAGCGAATTGCAAGGTGATCAAGGAGGCTGTCAACTAATGGGTGATATTTGGATAGCGGTAGTTCTTGGAATAGTGCTGGGGCTCACAGAGTATCTACCTGTCTCTTCGGCAGGCCATTTAATTGTTGTGGGGGCCGCGCTGCACTTTACGGGCCCGAAAGCGACCTGCTTCCAGGTGTTCATACAGATTGGGGCCATCTCCGCGGCGCTAGTTTTATTCCGGCATAGATTCATAGGGCTGATACCGTTCATATCGGCCCCACCGGGTGAACGTTTCTCAGGATGGCGAGGTATCACATTACTTGTCTTGACAACAATTCCTGCGGTAATTATGGGCGCTATTTTTCACCATGCCATAAAGACGTATCTATTCGGCCCGTTAACTGTAGCAGGCGCTCTGGGAGTTGGTGGAGTAGCTATATTGCTGGCAGAAAAATTTAAACCCGCTCCTAAAGTGTTCAGCATAGATGGGGTAAGTTATTCTCATGCCATTAAAATCGGGCTGATCCAATGTCTGGCTTTGTGGCCTGGCGTTTCGCGCTCCGCTTCTACTATACTCGGCGGGTTATTTTATGGCCTGGATCGTCGAGTCGCCGCTGAATACTCATTCGTGGCCGCAGTGCCTATATTGACCGCCGCTGCAGTTTATGATCTGTACAAAAACTGGAGTTTGTTTAATGTATCAGACCTACCTTTTTTCCTTGTAGGATTGATTGTGTCGTTCGTTTCCGCGTGCCTCGCAATCAAGACTTTTATGGCTCTGCTCAAAACCTGGACATTTGTGCCATTTGGCTATTACCGAATTATCATAGCCCCAATAATTTATTGGTTCATGAGCTAACGAGGTTACTCAATTGA
>JACWAG010000020.1 GCA_014874425.1 Syntrophaceae bacterium
ATTTGTGTCAAATCTTTGAGTAAACAGGAGTTTCCAGTGTTTTCTAGGAAAAGCCTGAAATCATCAAGATCAGACATGTAGGCCCGTAATGTCTCATTTGACCGTGCCTTTTCGGTCTGGATGAATCTTCGAAATTTTGAGCAAGCTTCCTGAAAATCCAATTTTATCAAGCTCTCTTCAAAAACTGTTAATGTCCAGAACGAATCTAGACGATTACTATTCGCTTTATTGCCGCGACAGCGGCCGCCGGATCATCTGTTACCTGAAACAGGTCCAAGTCGTCTGGACATATCATGCGATTCTTTCCAAGCATGGTCTTCTTGATCCATGACACGAGATCTTTCCAATAATCCTTGCCAAGCATTATTACCGGGAAGGGTTTTATCCGGTGGGTCTGGATTAAAGTCATGGCTTCAAATAGTTCATCCATGGTTCCAAAGCCACCGGGCAGGATGACGTATGCCATCGCGTATTTAACGAACATAACCTTTCGCACGAAAAAATATCTGAAGTTTAGTTTGACGTTGGTGTATGGATTCGATGCCTGTTCCCGGGGAAGTTGAATGGATAATCCCACGGATTTGCCTCCCGCTTCCATTGCCCCCCTGTTTGCAGCCTCCATAGCGCCGGGACCGCCACCTGTTATCACGGCGAAACCATTTTCAGCCAGCAAACGTCCGACTTGTCGGCCTAGATCATACACCGGATTGTTTTCTCTAATGGAAGCGGAACCGAATACCGACACAGCCGGATAAATTTCGGACATCGTTTCAAAACCATCGACGAATTCCGAGATAATCCGGAATATACGCCAACTTTCCCGGATGCTGAAATCGTCAATGACGTATTGCTTGTTATCATTCATGATATATATCCTTCTTTATATTAAACTATTATACCAATAATCTATGATTTATCAAAACAATTATTTATAACTAATTTTATTTAAATCAAATGACATGTTGGAATTGTTATCACTTTATCTATATAAACATTATCGAGTAATGGGTTGTGCAATAATTTATGCAAAATTAGGAATTGACGAGTTTGAAAGAAGTGGATTTGGGAGCCGTTATCAACATCATCAAAATTTCTATTTGCTTGTCTCAATGATATTCGCTATATTGTGTGTCCGCAAGGTAAAGGTCATCAATGCCCTTCCTGGCTCGGATGGCGGAATTGGTAGACGCAGTGGACTCAAAATCCACCGCCCGCAAGGGTGTGCGAGTTCGACTCTCGCTCCGAGCACCATAGAATCATTAGAGATGTTAGGCGCCTAATCCAGCTTTGTTTGCCCTTAAGATCACCAGTGTGGGACTTTTGCGGGAGTTATCGCCGCAAACCTTGTTGGCGGCGATTATTAGATGCTCGAGTTCAGCCTGTGAATAATGGGTCGTAATCCTGGCGGTCTTGGAGGGCCTTTTGAGGTTGAAGGCAATACAAGCGAGATGCCATTGACTTTTCACGAGCGTTCAGTCCGCGTAAATGGAATTGGCGAAACCCTATGCCCGACTTGCAAGCCTCTCTCTCAAGAAGGTGTAACGATTCTGCTGCTTGTCATTCTTTACGGCAATTGCCATAGCTTTCTTGCTCCCGACCACGATAACCAGCTTCTTGCCTCTCGTGACGGCCGTGTACAAAAGATTTCGTTGCAACAAAACATAATGCTGGGTCAGTAGAGGTATCACGACGCACGGATACTCCGAGCCCTGAGACTTATGAACTGAAACAGCATAAGCCAGGACGATCTCATCCAGGTCTGGGTAATCATAGGTTACTGCTCTCCCATCGAAAAGTATTGTGACTTCGTGGTTCTCCAGGTCAATCTTTGATATCCGACCGATGTCACCGTTGAATACATCCTTGTCGTAGTTATTCCTGATCTGCATGACCTTGTCATTGATCCTGAAACTCCGACCACCTCGCATTATGCCATCTTCTCTTGGGTTTAGGGCCTTCTGGAACTCTGTATTGAGGTTGGAAGTACCGACTGTCCCCCGATTCATTGGGGTAAGAATTTGAACGTCGTCCAGTGGATCAAATCCAAAGGCGTTTTGAATCCTGATACAAACAAGCCTTAGGATCGTTTCGAGCGCTTCTTCCGGTCCGGTTTTTTCTATGAAGAAAAAGTCGTGATTAGTACCCTCAGAATTATCCAGACTTGGAATGATTCCACTATTTATGAGATGTGCGTTGACAATGATATCGCTTTCTTGGGCCTGACGAAAAATCTCGGTAAGTCGCACAGCCGGGACCGCATTAGATTCTATAATGTCCTGCAATACGTTCCCAGGACCGACCGATGGCAGTTGGTTGACATCTCCTATTAAAATTAATGTTGAATGCAAAGGCATTGCCTTCAGAAGGTGATACATCAGCACGGTGTCAATCATTGAGGTTTCGTCAACTATCAGGAGATCACACATCAATGGATGTTTTTCATCCCTTTGGAACCCTCTTTTGTGAGGGCTGAATTCAAGCATTCGATGGATGGTCCTTGCTTCATGGCCGGTTGCCTCACTCATCTTCTTGGCCGCCCTTCCAGTTGGCGCAGCCAGAAGAATCTCAATTCTAAGTCGTTCAAAAATAGCTAGGATAGCCTTGATTATGGTGGTCTTTCCTGTTCCTGGGCCGCCTGTAATGATCATGATCTTGCTGTCAAGAGCTACCTTTACCGCTTCAACCTGGTTTAAGGCAAGGGACATAGAAATCTCTCGCTGAACCCATTGAATGGCCTTATCCGTATCTACCTTCCTTCTCGAATATGGTGATCTGAGAAGAGTTTTCACCATGGAAGCGACGCCTGTTTCGCATGCGTAAAATGTAGAAAGGTAAACGGCCGATGTTTCCGCATTTGATCGCACATCTCTCTCCGATAGATTGTCGATCACTATCCTTTTGTCCGAAAACAGGACGTCGAGCGCCTCTTCAATTGCCTCCTGAGCAACCTCTAGAACATTAATGCACTTTTCTATAAGAGCCCCGTATGGATAATAGACATGCCCCTCATCAGCCATCTGGCTCAGGACGTAAATGACCCCGGCCTGAACCCGAACCGGCGAATTCTTTTGGAATCCAAGATTTTCTGCAATTTTGTCTGCAGTAATGAACCCGATTCCGAAGATGTCCATTGCGAGGCGGTATGGGTTCTCCTTGACCACTTCGATAGACTGGTTTCCATATTGTTTGTAGATTTTTGCGGCGTATCCAGCGCTGACTCCGTGCCCCTGCAAGAAAACCATGACCTCACGGATGTGCTTCTGGTCCTCCCAGGCTTTGCGAATCATACCCAAACGTTTCTCGCCAATGCCTTCCACCTCACAGAGACGATCCGTTGTTTCGTCGATGACGACGAGCGTCTCCTCACCGAACAGCTTTACTATCCTTTTGGCCATGACCGGCCCAATTCCCTTGACGAGGCCCGAACCCAGATATCTTTCTATTCCAGTGACAGTCGCCGGAACCAGCGTCTTATACTGAACGACCTTGAACTGCTCGCCGAATTGAGGATGAGTAACCCATTCGCCGGTCGCATTTATGACCTGGCCTGGTAGTGGGGCCATGAGATTGCCCACCAACGTAACAAGCTCACGATATCCTGGAACCTTGAGACGGACGATAGTAAACCCGTTTTCTTCATTGTGGAAAGTGACCCGCTCTATTTGGCCTTGAATATTTGAAACCATTAAATGGGGTCCTCAAGATAGAATTTGGAAGTGCGAAAAAAACATTTGAATACGGTGGTTGAAGCAGGTTCAAGGCGCATTAAATTGCGAAACAGCGATTCATTTCCACTGCGACGCAGAAACCGAACCAAGTAATTCCACGGGGTGAAGATAGATGAATTGCAATAGACTAGAACTTCATAGGAGATTAGTTGAGAGAACTCAACGTCCTTTCCATGACGGCTCACGTTTTTCGAGGAATGCCTTTACACCATTTTGAGCATCCTCAGTGGAGCAAAGCCGTGCGAATGCTTCGTTCATGTATTCAAAAGCCTGACGATAATCCAATTCGGATACGGAGTAAAAAGCCCGTTTACTGAGCTGTATGGCAACCGGACTTTTGCTTGCAAGTTTCTGGGCAAGTTTCCGGCACTCATTTTCGAGTTCCGTTCTAGGGACAACCTTGTTGATCAGACCAATTTTGAGTGCTTCTTCTGCCCCAATCAGATCCCCGCTAAGCAACATGTCCAAGGCGCGTCTGTGTCCAATCAGTCGAGCGACGGGGATTACTGGCCCCAAGCATGAAAGTCCCACCTTGATCGCAGTTAGTCCAAAACGGGCGTCCTCAGAAGCTATAGCCAGATCTGAGGCTGCAACCAATCCGGAGCCATTTGCTACAGCCGGTCCATGGACCTGAGCTATCACGGGCTTTTTGAGTTCTGTGACCGTGATAAGCGGCTTTTCCATGTTGTGGACCCATTCACGGTGTTCCATGGTAGTCTTACCGAACATCTCATTGACATCGATACCTGCGCTGAATCCGCGACCAGCCCCCTTAATCAAGATTACCCGGAGGTCTGGATCATTGTCCAATTCCAGTAAAGCCTGGTCTAACTCAAATGCCATGACGCTGCTGAACGTGTTCAGATGTTCAGGCCGATTTAAAGTGATCGTTCCAACATGGTCATCTGACTTCTCAACCAAAACCGTATCATATGCCATTTCTTTATCCTCCTGAATTCAGCATGTTAGATCTTTTCCTTGAAACGCGACTTCATTTGCGCCAGTACTGTTCCAGACATTTGAAGGAACGGTTGTTGGCTTCCGATTATTGAAGGTTGGAACAGACAAGATTTCACTGACGACATTGAGTTAACTAAACAATTCTTAGCTGTCAGGCGATAACTTGTCTAGATTTTTTTCGTCGGCATAAAAATTTATCAATATCGCCGTTCATTTTCACAATCCATCTCAGATCCGCCAAGTTAACGCATTTCTAATTCCCATCTAATGACCGTTTAACATTCCAGTTGCCCAATGTAGCTTAAAGATACTGGGACATTCTTGGACTCTGGAACTTAAACATGGTGTTCACATGATTGAATTGAAAAACGTTGAGTTCTGTTATTCGAGTGGAGTGATCGGGCTTCGACCGACAACTCTCGAATTGTACAGGTGTGATTTCACAGTGCTTATTGGGCCATCTGGCTCTGGTAAGACCACATTGCTTAGGTGTCTCAACTTTCTTAACCGTCCTACGAGCGGTGAAATAGAAGTCGAGGGAACGGGAAAGTTCGACGGGAACCGACGAAGGCTGCGCCAATTCAGATGTTGGACGGCCATGATATTCCAACAACATCAGTTGTTACCCCGACAAAGCGCCCTGAAAAACGTAATGGTTGGATGCCTTGGGAATTATGGCTCATTTAGAAGTCTGTTCCCACTACCAAAGCATGAACAACTCTTTGCGTTAGAATGTCTCGATCGGGTAGGGCTCCTGGACAAGGCTCTGGAAAGGGTGGATCAGCTTAGTGGTGGAGAGCAACAGCGGGTTGGGATCGCCCGAGCGCTCGCCCAGAGGCCGCAACTGATTCTTGCTGACGAACCTGTGGCTAGTCTTGATCCTGGTACGGCTGAAAATGTGCTCTCCCTACTTTACAAAATATCGATGGAGGACCACATTCCTGCCATCGTGAGCCTCCATCACATAGAGTTGGCCAAGAAGTACGCTCACCGAATCATAGGATTATCAAATGGGGCCGTCATATTCGATGGAAGCCCCAAGAGTTTATCATCGGACATGCTCAAAAGAATTTACCACCATGAAAGATTAAAGGCTGCACTGGCTGCCTAAATCCAATGTCTCAAGGTTATATTCCGGCGAAACCCCTTGCTTTGTCCTGGCTATATATGTTGTTCGAAATAATAGGAGGAGTTCATGATGAAAAGATTATTGACCATCTTATTGGTTAGCTTTTTCTGTATTGCAGCGGTTTGTCCCGTAGGCGCGACCGATAACGCTGATCCTGATTCTCTAATAGTCGCTCTGCTGCCAGATGAAAACGCCTCAACCGTGATCAAGAATAATCAACCACTGAAAAACTATCTTGAAAAACAGCTCGGGAAGAAAATCGACCTAGTAGTAACGACAGACTATTCTTCGATGATTGAAGCGATGCGTCATGGTCGCATAGACATTGCATACTTCGGGCCCCTTTCTTACGTACTGGCCAAATCGAAGAGCAATATAGAGCCGTTTGCGGCTGTCCAGCGTCAAGGAACCACAACATATCAGGCTGTGGTGATAGCCAACGTGCAAACCGGCATAGGCTGTCTGAAGGACATCAAAGGCAAGAATATGGTGTATGGAGACCCGGCTTCCACATCAAGTCATTTAATTCCGAAGTGCATGTTGGCAGACCAGGAATTGAAGGCAAAAAGGGATTACAAAGAGCATTTTGTGGGTGCTCACGATGTGGTGGCGCTGGCCGTGCAAACAGGAAAGGCAGATGCAGGTGGCTTGAGCAAAACGATTTTCCAGTCCCTCGTGGAGCGTGGGGTAATAAAACCCGACAAAGTGAAGATTGTGGCCGAATCCGAACCTTTCCCCGAATACCCTTGGGTGCTCCGATCTAACCTCAAACCTGAGCTTAAGCAAAAAATTGGTAACGCTTTCTTGGGTATAAAGAATCCAGAGATCCTCAAGACGTTTAAAGCGGATGGTTTTGCGCCGATTACAGACAAGGACTACGATGTTGTGAGGGCTCTAACCAAGTCTCTAAATGTGGATTTGTCCAAAATGTAAAAGTCGACGGTGAAACCTCGTATGAACGAAAATTATGAACGAATATTGCAGGCTCAACAACGGGACTGGAACAGAATTGCTCTCCGGATGGCCCTGCTGGTTCCTGTCATAGCGGCCTGCTTTTATTATGTTGGCCTCTTTGACGAAAAACGCTTGATGGAGGGAATACCGTCGATATTCGGTTTGCTCATAGAAAGTTTGCCCCCGGATTTCGCTGAAGTACGGAATTGGGTCAAGCCACTTTTGGATACTTTGGCCATGAGCGTAGCAGGGACCGCAAAAACCCAGCTCGTGAAGAATTCTTCGAATCTGAGATGGACTGTATGCAATC
>JACWAG010000157.1 GCA_014874425.1 Syntrophaceae bacterium
ACAGGGTATTGAGATTGCTCGACTACGTGATCTTCAACGCATTAATCGGCAATCATGACGCTCACGCCAAAAATTTCTCCCTGCTGTACTCCAGCAAGGTGCCAGTCTTGGCTCCGCTTTACGATACGCTCTCGACAGCAGTGTATCCAACGCTGACGCCCAAGATGGCTATGAAGATTGGCGGCAAGTACAAATTCAGCGAAGTCCTGGCGCGGCACTGGGATCAATTTGCAGAAGAGGCTGGTCTGGCCAAGGCACAGGCCAAAAGACGCATTCTGAAGTTGGCTAAATCCCTACCCGCAACAGCGCTCAAACTCCGGTCCGATCCCAGAAGGGGATTTGCCGGACATGCGCTGGTCGAACAGATCATCACGCTGATTGAACATCGCTGCAAACTGACGATTCGACGGTTAACGGATCCTGACGCTGACGGTGAGATCCCCGCCGAGTGGTCGCGTTGATCGTCAAATCGGACACTGGTTCAATTCCGCAAACGGAATTGAACTGCTACCCAGGGACGGGTGGTTTGTAAAACGTCAGTCTCACCCATAGCGCTGCTATGGGATAACATATGTTGCCCCTACAGGGCCTATTGGATGTAATCTCTGTTTATAAAGCAATCAGCTCGAGATGACAGTAGTATGTCATTTCGACCCCTGAGCGATATTGCAATAGGCAGCCAATGCGGATAATATGTTGCAAGACTACGTGAATGTTAATCAGAAGGGGAACGATAAATGGAAACCACACTGACCGCCATAGAAATGACTGGAACGGTCAATGAATATCACGAATTGCAACTGGACGACATCCTTCCCATCCCAGGCCCCAAGCGTGTACGGGTAATTGTCATGTATTCAGCGGTAGATCAAAGCGACGAGAAGGAATGGTTGCATGCGGCTTCGCAGAGTCCTGCCTTCGACTTTTTAAAAGACCCCAAAGAGGATATATATTCCCCGATTGACGGGAAACCATACCATGACGAAGTATAAAGTTATTCTCGTACCATTTCCCTTTGATGACTTCGCAAACTATTTGACTTGAATTAGTATCATGACCACTGTTGGCGTATGGTTTCACATTGTCATTTCGACCCCTGTGAGAAATCCATCTCGCCCTGGAACCTTGACTTACAATTCAAAATCACCCAAAATATTGCCAGTAAATCAAGGGGGCAAGGAGATAGTTTATGAATATCCCACTAATGGACAAGCGAGTAAAAAGCCTTGAAGAAATGATGGCCGACCTTATGGCCACAGTTGAGAATACTTCCCGGATTGCCGCTCAAACATCAATCGAGATGCGAGAATTTAAGGAAGAAATGAAGGACTTCAAAGATGAGATGAGCGGCTTTAAGGACGGGGTGGAAAGTTTCAAGGATGGAGTGGAAAGCTTCAAGGACGAGATGCGTATCTTTAAGGATGAAATGCGTATCTTCAGGGATGAGACACGCAGCGAGCATCGCAATTTAAATAAGCAGCTCGGCGAGATAGCAAACAAGCAGGGCCGTATGACCGAAGACCTCGTAGCTCCCAGTATATGCCGTATACTTCAGGAAGTGGTCGACTGTCCGCCCTCTTATGGTTGCGGTCTTGTCGTAAGAATACGGAAAGTTAATCCCAAAGACAGAAGCCGGACCAGAGAGTTTGACGCTATTGCGGAGTGTGGCGACTATTTGCTCGTAAACGAGACAAAAAGCTCCCTTGCTCCAGTTGATATCGATAAACTTGTGGATACGATCGCTATCGTACGGGAATACTTTCCAGAATACAAAGACCGAAAAATAATTGGCTCCCTAGCAACTCTTTACGTGAATGAGAGCCTTGTTAAATATGCGTCACGCAAGGGAATTATTGTCCTGGCCGTTGGCGAGGAGTTGATGGATATTGTCAATGAACCCGGTTTTAAGCCTGCGGAATTTTGATTCTATTGGGATGACTTATCGGTATGAGCAATATCTGCATTTATCGTGGCGTGGGGGCGCTCCCTACAAAATCCAAATCGATGATGTTATTGCTTTACCGTAGAAGTAGACCCGCGTGTCTACCCTGATTTAGGGACGCCCTTTGCAACCGATCCCAGCACATGATATAAATGGAATTGGGGTTTGTATAAATAATCAGGAGGCCCCCTATGAACGAAAGCATGAGAGAGAATCTCATCAGGACTATCCAAAAACTTGATGATGAGAACTTGTTGGCCGTCAGTCAATATATAGACTTCCTATGCGATAGTGGAGAAGAGGCCCCATCTGATGAGGATGTTCAAGCGATTTTGAAGGGCCGACAGGAATTTGACCTTGGCGAATATACGTCTTGGGAAAAAACCTCATTCTGATGTCATACAAGATTCTCCTCTCTAAATCAGTTTACAAGAGCTATTACAAGATTACAGGCAAACTGAAACTGGGTATTGATCGTTGTCTTTCTTACCTCGAGGTCAATCCTACGTTTGGTCCAGGGATCAAAAGACTGCATGGATTCCCCGGTTGTTACAGATTTCAGATTAGTGGCCTACGATTGGTCTATGAAGTCCATGAAGACGTTAAGGAGGTCCGAGTATATATTATTCGTCCGAGAGGCGATGTTTATAAGCATTAACGGATAGGTTATTTCTGAGAACAAGCCCACAAACGAACACAACACCCAAATATCCCCATGGCGCAGAGGGTTTATGGCCCTAAACCCCATGAATGTTGGCCACAAGGCCCAAATATGAATTTATTCAAGAGTAATCCTATTTGCCCCGGCCAGGGGCAAAGTTCATGAGCCCATGGTTCTACCGTGGGTAGGCTGTTTGCATTTGGTTCTTTGGCTGCGCTGATTTTACTAACTGCAATTCGCTGTGAATATCACGAATTGCAACTGGATTTTTCTCTTCGTTCGAAATGACACATAGTGCTGTCGGGCACACAACACATTCAAGATGCCTTTTCAAGTCGCTCCGCTATCCAAAGCTTAATAATAGATTGTCGTGGAACACCCAGACGCCTTGCTTCCTTATCCAGTAGCTGAATCATCCACAAAGGAAAATCTACATTTACCCTTTTTTGTTTCTGTTCTGGCCTCTTTGCTCCGGAGATATCAATATATTGGGAAATATCTCCGCCTTCATCAAATTTCTTGTCAAACTCATGAGCTTTCATATATTTCTACCTTTCGAACTTAAAATTCATGGTATAATTAATTCTACTCCGACAAATACGTCTTGACTATCCAAGTTAAGGATATTATATGAACCTTTCATGGAAACGGCTAACATATTTTTCGG
>JACWAG010000158.1 GCA_014874425.1 Syntrophaceae bacterium
GCCTTCATTTCGAGATAGCCCGCTATATTGGATCCGCAGTCACAAATAAAAACGCCGATGCGGATGTCATTTTGCTCTGAGTTTTTCACTCTAAAATCTCCCCTATACCGCTATGGGTAACCCTTCCGTCATTACCACCTCAGCCGCTCTAGCCGCTGCGCTACTAGCCTGCGCCACTGACTCAGGGATATCAAGCGGACCCTGAGCGCAACCGCAGCTAAATATACCCGCGACATTTGTGTCCAATGGTCTATTGGGGTGGGTTTTTACGAAATGGTTTTCATCAAGTTCCAGGCCAAGCAACTCGGCCAACCTGGATATCCCCTTTGATGGAGAGCATGCGTTCGCAAGTATGACCATATCAAGCGTCATGCTCACGACCTTTCTCTGCTCGGTATCCTCATAATACAAAACGGGATTGAGTTCTTCGTCCTGAAGAATTTCGGCTACACGGCCCCTGATATATTTGAGACCAGAGACTTCAGCGCCTCTCACTTTGTATTCCTCGAAACCTTTTCCTACAGTCCTGAGATCCATGTAGAAGATGTAGGATTCGGTTTCACGCTCATGTTCTCGAGCGATGATCGCTTCTTTAATGGAATGCATGCAGCAATAATTTGAACAATATTTGTGAAACCTGAAATCACGGGAACCCACACACTGTATGAAACCCAGTTTTTTGGCCGTGTGATACTTTTGACCCTGTTCCTCAAGCCATTTCATCTCCTGCTCGAGCCTAGCCTTTTCAGTGTCATTCTGGTCCTTTTCAGCTTTTTTGATCAGCTTGGGCAATTCTTTGAGGCGTTTTTCACCATGAATCACGGAAGGTCTCGTCAGATGACCTCTGGTTGGTCCACCTGCGCTCAAAAGCCTTTCCATCTCGAGGGATGAAATCACATTCGGAAGCCTACCGTATCCATATTCCGGTATCTGTGTCGCATCGAACAATTCATATCCAGTTGAAACGATAACAGAAGCTACATTGAGTTCAACGAAGGACTCCTTCTGTTCGTAATCAACCGCCTTGGCCTGACAGACTTTAGCACAAACGCCACATTTGCCGCCCAGGATAACCTTGCAGTGGTTAGGGTCGATCGTGAACATGGAAGGAATACCCTGAGCATAATCCTTGTAAATAGCCTTTCGATCATCAAATCCGAAATTGAATTCATTAGGGACTTTGGTCGGACATTTTTCCGCACACGCGCCGCAAGCGGTACACCTGGACGCATCGATATAACGGGGCTTCTGCCGGACCTTAGCCTTGAAGTTACCTATCTCTCCAGCGAACTCTACAAGCTCGCTGTATGCCAAAACATTCACTTTGGGATGCCGACCGACATCCAGCAACTTAGGCGAGAGAATTCATATTGTGCAATCATTAGTTGGGAAGGTTTTGTCCAATTGGGCCATTTTCCCACCGATACTGGGATTTTTCTCAAGCAAATGGACCTGGATTCCCATTTCACCCAAGTCTAGAGCGGCTTGCATTCCAGCTATGCCGCCGCCGATTATAAGCACTTCCTTGGAAGCCATGTTATCACCATCCCTGATCGAAGCAATTTCTCTTGAATTACAAATCGAAAAACAACTACTAACCGTTACACTATAATTGACTGTGCAAGCACGTCGTTCAAGTCACGGATCTGTAGAGGCGTATCCATGTCTCTCAATGCGCAACTCAAATGGGCTCGGCATTTCGGGCAAGCCGTGACGAGAGTTTCTGCGCCGGTAGAGATCGCCTCTTCTATCCTTTTCTTCTGGATAGCTTTTGAACAGGTAGAACAGTTCATCCAGGCGCTTGTGCCGCAACAGATGCCACTCATCCTGTTGTGTTCCATTTCTACGAGTTGAACACCGGGAATTGATTTTAAAAGGTCTCTGGGTTCTTCCATAATCCCGGCCTGCCGTCCGAGTCTGCACGGGTCATGATATGTGAGACGTGTTTCAAATGGTTCGAACCTTATTTTTCCAGTGTTGGCTTCCCGCCGCAAGAGTTCATAAATATGAACCGGTTCAAACCCCAGGGCCCCAACTACTTCGGGATATCGATTCTTGAACGTCATGTACCCTTCAGGGCATGAGAATACAACCTGTTTACAGCCGAGGCTGCGAATAAGATCTACATTTCTCTTTGCCAATTTGGTGAAGTTTTCAGTGTCACCGTTCCAAAAAAGATCATGGCCACAACATCGTTCCTCGTCATGTACAACCGGTTCAATGCCGATCGTGTTCAGCAATTTCAAAGTGCCCTTTGGGCTGTCCATCATGTCGAGACCCCAGTCATCATGGAATTCGACATCGAAAAATGGGGCGCAACCAACAAAGAAATACACGTCACCTGAAGTGGCTACGCGTCCAACTTCCTTTGCCCAGTCAGTTTTTGACTGTTTAACATCCATTGTCTGGAGACGCATGACGGTCTGGAAGAGACCACCGTGAGCAGGTGTGCCGCCTTTACCCAGACGCACGGCCTCTTCACGGATAAGACGAACAAATTCGGGATAATCTATTTCGGACGGGCATCGCACGCTGCATTGGCCACATGAAAGGCACGCCCAGACATTTATATCTGCCAAAGGGTTCTCTTCTTGATCGACAAGGACCTTTTCAACCATTAGCCTCGGAGAAAAGTCGGGATACACGCGTGATACGGGGCAACTGCCAGTGCAAATACCACAGTCCAGGCAATAATAAGCGCCGGTACGATCAACGATATCCGGTAAATTCATGCCGCAGTCTCCCTTTTCATCAGAGGATTTCTTCCAAGCTTTCGGATATCTTCTGTGAAAGTCCGCACCGTTTCCGCGAATTTCGAGCCTTCAGAGGCTGAAATCCATTCTCTTCTGAGACGTTGATCGTCGATTCCAAGAAGCTTCATCATCTTCTTGACCTTTTCTATGACCTTCAGAGCTTTTTCATTACCTTCCAGGTAATGGCATTCTCCGATGTGTCAACCGGTGACCAAAACGCCGTCCGCTCCCTTTTCAAAAGCCCTCAGAATATACGAAGGGACCAGCATCCCGGAACACATCAAACGGATTAGACGAATACTTGGCGGGTATTGCATACGTCCAACGCCGGCCAGATCCGCCCCAGCGTAGGAACACCAGTTACACGCAAAAGCCACAATCTTTGGATCAAATTCTTCAGGCATTTTTACTCCGAAAAATTATGCGATTCTTGTAAGTTAAATGACTCCCGGCAGAGCCGGGAGCATATTCTTCTTAGCCCCCCAAGGGGGCTTTATCATCGCCCCCTGAAGGGGGCGTCTCAATATGAACC
>JACWAG010000159.1 GCA_014874425.1 Syntrophaceae bacterium
AGACTATATCGTGGTGATCTTCATTTTTCCCCGGAAGTTTTATGGCGAATTCCACTCGTTCCCCTGCATCCTTGGTCCCCACATTTTTCGCATACTGGTCAGGCGCAAGGACTTGCTCCAGAAGGACGCCCAGTTGGACTTCACCCCAAGTGCCGCGAGTTTTGATATTTGTAAGAACTTTCTTCAGATCACCTACTCCGGTAGCAAGGAGCTGCATCTCTCCCAATCCTTTATGGACTTGTTCCAACCTTTCACTGACCTGCTTGAAAGACTCACCGAGCCGCTTTTCCAGAGTGCCTTGAAGTTTCTCATCCACTGTAGCCCGCATCTGATCCAGTTGTTTTGCGTTATCTTCCTGAATGGACTTTAGTTTGTCTTCTACTGCTGTCTTGAGTGAGTCCAGTTTCTGCTGGTTCGATTCCGTCAGTCCAGTTAGTTGGCTGGAGAATGAAGCCATCTGTTTCTGTTGAGAATCGGCCATACCTGTCATTCCCTTGAGCACAGAATCATTGAAATTCTTCAGAGATCCACTGACATCTTCACGCATTGCTTTGGCGCTGGCTGTGCTTTCAGTCTGTATTTGCTTCAATCGCTCGTCAATGGCGGATTTTTGAGCTTCCAGTTTGGTTTCAGTTGTACCAGTAAGTTTCGCAAGCTGATCAAGAACATCCCTGAGCTGGTTACGCTGATTTAATCCTAAATCATTGAGGGTCTTTACCAACGTCTCACTGAAATCTTTCATGGAAGTAGTAACTTCCTCGCGGGCCTTTTGCGACGCATTGCTGGATTCTTCCCTCATTTGGTCAAGTTTCTTACCACTGTCTTCCTGCATGGCGGTAAGTCTCTGTTCAACGGTTTCCCTCATTGTGCCAAGTTTTTGTTCATTGCTTTGGGTAAGTTTGTCGAGTCGTTCTGAAAAGACATCGAGGTACGATTTTTGGGAATTGGCCATTTGTCCCATGTTATTTACAAGTGAGTCATTAAATCCTTTTAGTGTATTTCCGATCTCTTCTCGCAGGTTTTTGGAGCTGTTTGTCAAATCCTGGCGCACCTGATCCAGCTTTTCATCTGTGGTCTGTGTAAGACTGCCAAGTTGTCTGTATATTGTGTCGCTAATGCCTTTTAGAGTGTTTGAGAGTTCCTCGCGTGATTGCCGGGACAAGTTCGCCAGTTCTTCCCTATTGTTCGCGATTTCTTCCCTTACGGCCCGTTCCACTCGTTCATAGGACTTTTCCACAGTAGATAAGGCCTGTTCTATCGGGCCAAGGTCAACAGATACTTTGCGAAAAATTTGGACAATCTGGATGATGATTATCACCCCGAGCAATGTCACGGTAATTATGGGTAGAAAACTTTCCATGGTTTATCCTAACGGTTTTTAGTTATCATTATCGGTCATGCCCTGCCTGGCGTTTTTCTCAGGCCATTGATTATATACTCCAACCACAAAAATGAAACAAATCATGAACAACTACGACCGGAAGCGCCGCCATCGGAGGGATTTCATGAACTCTGCCGGTCAGGATTCCATTGACTTTTTGCGCAGGGTGTTGACAGGAGACATCATGTAGTGGTACGCCCTTGAAACTTTGGGAGAATGCTTTATCATACCCCGGAGCCGTGGATCGTGCTTGTCATGTGGTCATGATCTGAAACAGGATGGGCTTTTGATGTTAGAGATACTATCAACCGACTGGTTGGGAGTCCCAATGTCCTCGAAATTGGAGCGTCAGAAAAATTCTCAATGGGAACAGTGCAAAAAAGATAATGAAAATAGCCTTAGTAATTCCAGGAATCAGCTCTGAATCTGAAAGGAGTTTCTATGATTTCAAATTTGGAACCAGATTCCTTCTTTCCAGAAAACATATTTCCTATCTCCTCGCTATACCAACCCTGATATCACTGACTCCGCCACAACACGAGATCAGGATTTTCGATCAAAATATCGAAGATATAGATTATAGCTGGAAAGCAGATCTTGTAGGCATAACGGCAAGGACGATGTTTGTCAACAGGGCCTATGAGATATCCGAGAACTTCCGGGCAAGAGGAATAAAAACCGTCTTGGGCGGCATACATCCTTCCATGTGTCCTGAAGAAGCTCTTTTACACTGTGATAGCGTTGTCGTTGGTGAGGCTGAAGAGCTTTGGCATACGGTCCTGCAGGATGCCGAGAATGGCCAATTGAAGAGACTTTACAGAGCGGAGAAGTTCGCCGATCTCACGGCGGCTCCCATACCCGATAGGGCGCCACTTTCCAGAAAACGATACCTCCTGGATCTTGTTCAGACCACAAAAGGCTGCCCATTCGACTGCGAATTTTGCTCTGTGCATGCGTTTGACGGACAGACGATTCGTAGCAAAACCGTAGAGCAGGTCATCCGGGAGATTCAGGGTATCAATAGTATTCATACAACATACAAGAAGAAAACCTCGATATTCTTTGCCGACGACAACATTATGGCAAACAGGACATTCGCCAGGGAACTTTTCGTGGCCCTCCAGCCATACAACATCAACTGGATGTGTCAGGCGTCTATCAACATTTCACGAGAAGATGACCTACTAAAATTAATGAGGAACAGTGGGTGTGGGGCAATTTTTGTCGGCCTGGAATCAATATCCGAAGAAAACCTCGCGATGATGCACAAGGGAGTTAATCAACGATATGAATACATGGAGGCAATCCAAAAAATACAGTCCTACGGGATACTGGTTCACAGCTCATTCATCGTAGGTTACGATTTTGATACCCAATCTACATTTGATGAACTCATAAATTTTATTCAGGAAGCAAACCTGCTCATGCCTTTGATCAACATCCTGACTCCATTACCAGGAACAAGGCTGTACAAACGTTTTGAAGAAGAGGGAAGGATCCTGGACAGAGACTGGAGCAAATATGACACGCAACATGTTGTCTTTAAGCCTGCGAGAATGTCGCCGGACGATCTGTTACAGGGGTACCGGAAGGTCGTGAAGTCAGTCTATTCTTTTGACTCGATATTGACAAAGCTTGGTTACTACTGGGACAAGGACTTCTGGAAACGTTCCAACCAGGCTGACCCGGTGAAGTTTGTATACCGCCTTCTATTCGCCGTTCGACTTGCCACGTTACTGATTACCAGTGACAAGGACAGCGCAAAGTTTATCATGAAGATACTGCCTCATGTGTTTGACAAAAGGGTGAGAGTATCTACGATTCTTTCATTGATGAACAACAATGATTTTGCTTCTAGCCTATGAGCCTTTAGCAATCCCGTGATCAAACTCCTATCATAGCAGATGTGGTAATGTTTATAATTGAAAACACTACCACATCTGGGTTGATGGACCACAGTTGCTATTGAGGAGGTGGGTCCGGGTTCGCGTGCGGTGTGCCGAGGTAAGGGAAACCCTTGAGGAGATCTGTGTGTGGCTTGAGCCCGTCGGGTGGAATCTTGCCCTTAGAGAGCATGGATAGACGGTGCGCGACTATGTGATCGGTGAGTAATCGGCCGTTTGGGTACCCTCCAGGCTTTGCGGGGTTGAAGCTCAGCATGTCGGGCAGGAGCCCCTCGGCGTCGATCGCGGCCCTAGCCTCATCAACGGTGTAGTCCCCGACGTGTTGTAACACGTGGATGAACAGGTCCAGAAAACGCTCACGGTCATGAGTAGGCTCGCTCCTGTCGAATTCCGGCTTGGTTTCATCGGTGTTGAAGAAGTTCGCCAGGGTGGGGTGGCCGGCGCGATCGACGGGAACAAGTTTGCCGTCACGACGGATGCTAACCCGTCCCCAGATGCGCACCGCCGGGTTGGCGCCAAGAAGGCTTGTCGGTAGCTCAAATGCCATAGTGAACACATTATAGTTCGCAAAAAGGTCTTTGCCTGTCCATCGACTCGGGTCCGGGGCGCCCTCGAGGCCGGTGAAGTTTTTCCCGCCCTTGTGGTCGAACATGTTAAGGATTCCAGCGAAGTCGATAAAGAAAGCGTCGCTGCGAAGTCCGACGAAGAAAGTGTAGGGCCCTGACCTGTTAATGTGCGGCTCGGGGCCGAATGACACCTCGATGTCTTTGAATATCGGTTCCCCTGCGGGCTCAGCCTTACGGGCATCTGAACCGGTTGCCAGGTAAACGGTAGCACGCTGACGACCGTCTTGAGGATCAGAGAACACTAGACTGAGAGCGACGTCTGTTTCGGCGTCGCCATCGTTGTCGATGTTGATCCGGTATACGGCGTCCGGGTGGAACGCCGCCGACTTGGCGAACGAGTTACAATTGAGGATTAGCACAGTCCTCGAAGCGTCCGTCGGTACCTGGAATGCGTAGAGATCGGTTAAATCAAGTCTAGTGTCCCCTTCAGGGGGACCGAGGTTAAGTCCAGTAAAGTGGTTAGACATGGTATTCTCCTTTCACGATTTCATTTCCGCGTCTCAGCCAGGGCCGCAACCCTCTGCCCTCTAGATGAAACGCATTTTAGTTAATTGGATGCCGGAAATCGGATTCGGTTCCGGCGATCTCACAATTTTGTTTCCTAGAGACGCCTAAAATTTATTGTAGGGACACGCGTCTATCGCATTCCTTGTGACCTTGATCATGAATGCTGGTATCGCAAAAAACTTCTTGCTATCATCGTAAACCTTCGTAAAATTATTTGAATGAATCGCTGATCGGTGTAAGATTAATCAATAGGATCGGAGTTTTCAGTGAAAGAAATCACGACCGTTGCCATACTCGGCGCAGGAGCCATGGGGGCTGCCTATGCATCCAGGTTTTTCGATTCATCCCTTTTCTCCACGGTATTAGTCGCTCGGGATTCGCGCCACGAGCGACTGAAAGTAGAAGGGTGCGTGGTCAACGGGAAACAGTATTTAATTCCTGTCGTTCACCCTGATGATCCCTCTCAAGCGTGTGATCTGATCATCGTAGCTCTCAAAAGCCATAACCTTACAGAGGCTGTCCCGTATTTGAAAAACCTGGTCGGCGCCGAGACAACTATTATATCGGTAATGAACGGGCTTGACAGTGAAGAATACCTCGGTTCCGTCTATGGCATGGACAAGGTCCTGTATGCGATCGCCTTAGGGATAGACGCTGTCCGTGAAGGAAACTCAGTCACCTATACCAACCCCGGGAAAATCCTCTTTGGTCAGGCTGATAATTCCGATCTGAGTGAGCGAGTCCTTTGTGTCCAGGAAGCTTTTCAGAAGGTAGGAATAGCCTATGAGACCCCCCTCGACATGATACGTATGTTGTGGTGGAAATTCATGATTAACGTGGGGATTAACCAGGCGTCTGCGGTGATGCGGGCCCCGTACGGGGTGTTTCAAACGTCTCAGGACGGAGAGTCTTTAATGAGTGAACTGATGCGTGAGCTTATTATGCTGGCCCGGCAAGTTGGAGTAAATCTGAAGGAGCAGGACATCGATGACTGGAATGCTGTCCTCAAGACCCTTTCTCCCAAAGGCAAGACTTCGATGTTGCAGGATATTGAGGCAGGACGCAAGACTGAAGTTGAGATTTTTGCCGGAAAAGTTGTTGATATGGGAAAGAGCTGCGGTATCCTGACACCTGTTAACCAAACCCTGTTGAGCATCATCCACGTTCTGGAAACCGACAGGCGTGAAAGTTGAGCAACAAATTGTTCTCTCAAATCTTGTCCAACTGGAACTGACATTATATATAGAGGAGGCCACGATGAGCAATCCACTTGATCCCGTACGAACGGCTTTCGATAAGGCTGTGGGACCTTTCCAAAAGAGGCATACCCTGATAGCAATTTTGAAAGAAGAAGATGTCGGTAAAGACCGCCGCGCAGAACTCGTGAAAGAATCGGCCCAACTTGAAGCAGAGTGGGTCGAAGCTCTGGTTGGGCTCCGGAAGGTTATGGACGAGTGCCCGGTTCTCCGGGAGAAAATGGATGCTTGAGATAACCGGGGTCATCCCAAATAATCGGAAAAGTCTGCTACTGCCTTTAGATTGAACGCTATGGGCTCGAGAATGATCGTTGGCCCATGGTTATCGTTGTTCTTTTTGTTGTTTTCGCCACTCTTTTTGATTTGCGTTAGAGCAGCTTATGCGCTTGCGGCAATGTCCTTGTTTCTGGACCATCGCTAAGTGATTATGCATCCGACAAGAAACAGATTTCGGAGGGCCAACCAACTGATCTGATGTCGTGCTATGCATAAGCCACTGCCCGGCAGTTGAGAATATCTTATTTGCTCGTTTTCTACTTTTTTTTCCTGATACCACTTTGACTCAGGAAGGTTCCCACCGCATCAACCCCCTCTGGAGAGCCAATGTTTCCACATTCCGGACCAGACCGGCGAACGCAGGCGCCTGCCAGTTTCCAGGGTCATAGCCTGTAAAACCTACGAGCGATCTTCCCAGTTCCACGACAAAGCGATTCTCAGATGGAAACTAGCTTATCGGATTTCGATGAATTAACTTTCG
>JACWAG010000021.1 GCA_014874425.1 Syntrophaceae bacterium
CGGCACACATGGACACCGTAAAAAGGGGTCGCGAATATGCGGTTTTAAATCCAGGTGGGTCCGAAAACCTGAAATGTTATTTCAGTTCCGAACACGGGCCAATGTCTCCGGAACTTTGCGAGAAAATTGAGGATGAAGTTGGGCCACCCGACATCTACATTCACGACATAGGAATTGGCGCTCTTAGGATCGCTGACGCGGGAAAGAAGAAAACAAACACCGGTAGTAAGCTTCACGAGAACGTGGCATGCGCTCAAGAACTTATAACTTCATTTAAGGAGAGCATGTGCAAACGGTCCTCCGGTCGAGTCATCTATTTGGCGCCATGGGCCTGGGACAGGTATGTTGACGCTTTGAGTTACGAAACAGCTAAGGCTTCCGTAATTGCTCTGACGTTAGCTTTCGCCAAGGATGTCGCAAGGTTTCAGGTTAATGTAAACTGCATCGTACCGGGGTTCATAAGGACTATCCGCCCCTCGCCGATTCAGAAGGACCTTTCGGATCAGTTAACAAAGGAGATTCCGGCCGCGCGAATGGGAGAAGTAACGGACATTACCAATGCGGTACTGTTTTTGGCGGGAGATTCATCCAAATATATTACAGGGCAGACGATAAGATGCGACGGGGGCGCTGAACTGCGTGTTTCGCTTTGAGGCAAGGACAGTGAGCGCTTGATGAAACGGAAACTGAACCACGTTGAGATAACAGGATACTTCTTTTCTGTCACAGACAGATGGTGATATGGAATCAATTTACGAAAAAAGGCCTTGGTTGAGTTCTTACCCTGATTGGGTTTCTCACGACTTGGATATTGCATCGGCAACGGCTCGCGATGATTTTATAAAGACAGCGTGTTCCAGACCCGACGCTCCGGCGATCTATTATTTTGACCATGTGATCTCGTATGGGGAAGTTAACCGGCTTTCAGACTCCTTGGCCGTAGCGTTTAAGGATTTTGGGCTTGAGAATGGTGATAGAATCATTTTGCACCTCCAAAATATTCCCCAGTTCCTGATTGCCACCTACGCCGCTTGGAAAGTGGGCCTCATAGTCGTTCCGCTGAATCCTATGTATAAGGAACATGAACTCTCATACTTCTTTCAGGATTCCGGAGCCAAACTGTTCCTTACTCATGATGAAATCGCTAACGCTCTGGACCTTTCCTTTTTAAGCCATACAAAGGTTAAACGGGTGATCACGACTTCTGCCCTTGATTTGCTGCCTCCTGATCTCTCTCCGGTGGAACAGCTTAAAAGCGTGAAACGCTCAGAAGTTATAGGTTGCCTTAAGCTTGTTGATATTTTCAGGAAGTATGAGGGTAGTATCCCTGACTATTGTAAAGTTACCCCGGACACTATCGCATACCTAACCTATACTTCTGGAACGACCGGCCAACCAAAAGGGGCGATGAACACTCATGGAAATATGGCGTTCAACGCCAGAGTGTACGAATCCGTCCTGCGCATAGGTTCCGACGACGTAGTCCTGGGTGTCGCCCCGCTTTTCCACGTTACTGGTGAAGTGGCCCACTCAGCCCTTGCGGCTTTGGCGGGAATTCCGGTTGTTCTCTTTTATCGTTTTGATCCTGGTGAGGCGCTTAGGCTCATAGAGCGATGGAAAGTAACTATGACGGTAGCTTCGATTACCGTCTACATCGCTATGATGAACCATCCTGATATTCAGACCAGACGCCTGGATAGCTTTGTAAAGGCGTACAGTGGTGGGGCGCCGGTATCCAAAGCCTTGGTGGATCAATTTGAGAGCTTGACGGGTCTTCGCCTACACAATGTATATGGGATGACGGAAACAAATTCCCCTTCGCATATTGTGCCGTTAGGATTGCAGGCCCCTGTTGATCCCGAGAGTGGAGCGCTTTCTGTTGGGCTTCCTGTTCCAAACTGTGTTTCAAAGATTGTGGACCTTGAAGACAGGTCTCGTGAGACGCCCCTTGGCAAAGTCGGAGAAATAGTGAATCGTGGGCCAATGATCATTCCCGGATACTGGAACAAGCCGGAGGAAACGGCGTACGCCATCGAAGACGGGTGGCTTTTTACCGGGGATGTCGGAAAGATGGACGGACAAGGATGGTTCTATGTTGTGGATCGCAAAAAGGACCTCATTATCGCCTCGGGATACAAGGTCTGGCCTAGAGATGTGGAGGATGTTCTCTATCAGCATCCGGCCGTGCGCGAATCTGCAGTGGTCGGGGTCCCTGACCCATACCGGGGAGAGACTGTGAAGGCGTTTGTAGCCTTAAAAGAGGGATCAGAAGGAACAGTGACGGCTGATGAAATTATATCATTCTGTAAGAGTCGTATGGCGGCGTACAAGTATCCTAGACAGGTCGAATTCGTCACAGCGATCCCTAAAACTTTGACTGGAAAATTTTTGAGGAAAGATCTCCGCGAAAAAAAGGAACCATAAAAGGAGAATACTGCTATGACAATGATGACTGGCAGAAAATACATAGAGTCTCTAAGGGAATTGCGACCCGATGTCTATTTCATGGGTGAAAGGATCACCAACGTGGTCGATGAGCCCATGTTCGCTCCTCACATAAACACCGCGGCTATGACATATGAACTGGCTCATGATCCGCAGTACTCTGAGATCATGACAGCTACGTCTCATTTGACCGGAAAAAAGATTAATCGGTTTACCCACATTCACCATAGCATCGATGATCTGGTAAACAAGGTCCGGATGATGAGGTTGTTAGGCCAGAAAACTGGCACTTGTTTTCAACGTTGTGTGGGGCTTGATGGTCTGAATGCGCTTTACGTCATAACATATGCCATGGACGCCAAGCTCGGAACCACATATCACAAACGGTTCAAGGATTTTCTGGGCTTTGTGCAGGAGAATGATCTGATGTCTGCAGGGGCCATGACAGACGCCCGGGGGGACAGAAGTCTCAGACCCCATCAGCAAAAAAATCCCGACATGTACCTGCATATAACAGAAAGAAATAACGAAGGGATAATCGTCAATGGCGCCAAACTCCATATCACTGGCGTCATTAATTCGCATGAGATCATTGCTATGCCCACGAAAGCGATGGGTGAGGA
>JACWAG010000160.1 GCA_014874425.1 Syntrophaceae bacterium
CCATTTTTTAGCACGAAAGAAGTTGGAAAAGGTACAGGGTTGGGGCTTTCCACGGTTTATGGCGTCATTAAAAATTACAGAGGCCAAATGCAATGCCATAGTGAGCCGGGCCAAGGGACCACATTCAATATTTATCTCCCAGCAATACAAAACGAGAAACCTTCAGAAACGAAACACGCCTAGACTCTGGTTTACCTCAGATGGCGCCTATTGATCAGATGGTCCGGAACAGTTCCCCGTCGGATTGAGCCATGCCGAGTTCAATGATTTCTTCTAAATGCAGATCGATCATCCTTGCTTCAAATAAAGGTAATATTTCCCGAGCATATGGATGATAGCCATATATCGGTTTGGTTCCTATTATGTCTGCCCTTGATGCGCCGTCCTTAATGATTTCCCTGATGATCTGGGCCCTCTGGTCGATGACACTTTCGTACTCGTCCAAGCGTTCTCCTATGGAGTCGAATAAAGGGGCGCTATGACTGGAAGCTATTACTCTGGGCCTAAGATCGCGAACTCTTTGAATTGCCGACCTGAAGCCTTTCAGACTTGATTCCAGGTTTCCATACCACGGACCGAAAGGGGTGAGATCTATGTCAAAGGTCAGGAGTATCCCGTTCTCCAATTCCAGAAAGCAAAAATGATCTTTAGTGTGTCCGGGAGTATGAATGGCCTGTAATGTAGTGTGTCCAAAATCAAAAACATGTCCGTCGTCAAAGAAATGAGTCGGCCCCCTGTCCTGAAAACCCATGGTTTCTCTTATCCAATGCCGCCACATTTCGGCCTGTGACCAATTAGGGAAGAAGCGTCTTGACAAAAGCTCGAGTCGCCCATGGCTTTCAGCGCCCATTTCAGGCGCATATAGAGGATTATCAGGAAACAGCCAGTTACCCGCTGAGTGGTCAGGGTGACCATGAGAGTTAATTATGATATCTATACTGAAAGTTTCTTTTATTTCCGCAAGCAAATCAATACCGCAGCCTGTGTCAATTAAAGCCGAAATTTCGTCCCGAACCAGAAATGAGTGGGACATGGGGAAATGCCCATGCCGTCTTCCTAAAATAACGAAAAGGTTGTCTGTCAATTTAAAAGTTTCGAACGACATTCATTTTCTCCTCAAAAATTACGCCGCCATGCTCGTCCTTAATCTATTACATAACATTATAGATTGCCAACGATCTGGTTTATAGGCTAGAATGCTAATTTGAACGGCCCCTGCGTAGCATTAAACTACGTCTAAGTAATTACGCCCATCTACCGTCCTGTCGTCGCTTAGTAACGTTGTCTCGTCAGGCTTTACAGCCTCGGAGGGCTTCACGTGAAGACGGAATTCAGGATAATAATACTCTCGACTATTTTCTTTGTGTTTGTGTGCGTGGGTGACGCAGTTTGGGAACATATCTGGCTCCCGGATATGTCGATATGGGATGCGCTAATATTCAAGGTTACTGCATACGAGTTCTATCGCCGGCTTTTTGTTACTGCGGCTTTCCTGGTATTCGGGTTGATCACCGCCAACCTTGTCAGACGCTACAAACTTGCGGAAGAAGACGCCACCAACGCCAGGAATGAATGGGAACGCACCTTTAACGCCATACCGGACCTCATCGCCATAATCGATAAAGATCACAAGATTGTTCGAATAAACAAGGCGATGGCGGATCGCCTGGGAATACGTCCCAATGACACCGTTGGCCGTATGTGTTATGAACTTGTTCATGGCTCAAATTCGGTGCATCCTTTTTGTCCGCACGAGCAAATGATCATTGACGGAAAACAGCATGATGTCGAATTGTACGAACCGCATCTCGGAGGAACTTTTGCGGTAAGTGTTCCCCCAATTTACGATGAAAATGGCCTAATGACAGGTTCTTTCCATATCTTAAGAGACATCACGGAACGCAAGAAGATGGAAGAAAAGTTGCAGGAGAGTGAAAAACTTTACCGTACACTTTTCGAGAGCGCAGGAGATTCAATATATTTGGTCGAAAGTGAAGGAGACCGGTTGGGTAAAATCCTGTCCGCTAATCACGCTGCCGCCAACATGCACGGTTATACCATAGAAGAACTTCTCACTATGAACATCAAGGACCTTGATACCGAAGAGTCCGCAAAAGAAATGCCGGAAAGAATAGCCAGGGTATTGCGCGGGGAGACGGTCAGGGATGAAGTCATGCATCGCAGAAAAGACGGGACAGTATTCCCACTTGAAATAAACGCAAGGTTGCTACGATTAGGTGACCATTCATACACGTTGGCGATCGACAGGGACATTACCGAAAGAAAGGCGAGTGAAGCGGCGCTTAAAGCCTCGGAAGAACGGATGCGCACACTCATTGAGGTTTCTCCCATCGGTACCACCATTGTCCGTCAAGGTGTCTACATTTACGCAAATCCGGCCTTTGTAAGAATGTTTGGCTACGACGACGAAAATGAAATAGTCGGAGTTTCTCTAGAATCCCTGGTTGTGCCCGAGGAAAGGGGTTTTATCAGAAAATTGGCGATGGACAGGGCTGCAGGTCTTAACGCTCCACCACAATATGAAGTAACCGGCCTCAAAAAGGATGGAAAGCATTTAAACCTTTCAGTTTGGGTCACATTGATCGACTATGAGGGGGCTCCTGCAACTCTCGGTTTTGTGGTTGACGTGACAAAAGAAAAGAGCCTGAGGTCGCAGCTTATCCAGGCCCAAAAAATGGAATCTCTCGGCGCTTTAGCTGGTGGTGTCGCTCATGATTTTAATAACCTGCTTCAAGTTGTGCTTGGCTACTCCGAGTTAATGATTTCCAGCAGGAAACTCGATGAACGGACCGTGGCGGACCTGAGCAAAATCAATCACGCCGCAAAGGATGGAGCTGAGCTTGCCAAGAGATTGCTTGCATTTAGCCGAAAAGGAGAAATCAATAGGATACCCGTCAATTTAAACGAGCAGGTGGAAAAACTCAAGGGGATGCTGGAGCGAACCATCCCGAAAATGATCGAAATACGTCTGGGCCTAAATGCTGATCCAGCTATGGTAACCGCTGATCCAACACAAATTGATCAGGTCCTTCTAAATTTGGCGGTCAACGCGAGGGACGCGATGCCCAACGGGGGCAAACTTAATATTGAAACCACGAACGTGGCCCTGGACGAAGAAGAGTGTCGGCTTCACGTCGGCTCAAAAGCTAGAGATTGTGTGTTGTTGACTGTTTCCGATACTGGTGTCGGGATGGACCCCCAGACTTTGGAACAGATCTTTGAGCCATTTTTCACCACCAAGAGTGAAGGCAAAGGCACAGGCTTGGGTCTTTCGATAGTCTATGGAGTCGTAAGGCGTCATGAAGGCTTTATTACGTGCGATAGCGGACCTGGCAAAGGAACAACCTTCAGGATTTATTTGCCGGCCCTTTCAGAAAATGCGGTTCAAAACGTCGATGTTGGTCCTGACGTTACACCCAAAGGTGGGAATGAAACCATCCTGCTGGTGGATGACGAAGAATTCGTAAGAGACCTGGCTGTGAGGTTTCTAACTTCTGCGGGATACAACGTGATTACCGCTTCCAATGGCCGGGAAGCGATTGAAATCTTTGAGCGCGATAAAGACAGGATATCCCTGATCATCCTTGATTTGATCATGCCTGAAATTGGGGGATTGCAGTGCCTCGAAGAGATTAAAAAGATAGATCCTAAGGCGAGGGTCCTCATAGCAAGCGGTCTTTCGGTTGATGAAAGCGACAGAAAGATAATAGAATCTTCAGCCAGGGGATTCGTGTCTAAACCGTATCAAGTTAAACAGGCTCTAGACGCTGTCCGTATGATCATTGATAAAGATTGATCATGCCGGGAAGTTGAGTCACTTTTCCCAGATGGAAATTTGCAAACATATACGACGCCGATCATTAACTTTCTTTCGGTTGTCTTGACTTAAGTCAAAGACTTCTCCGCTAAAACATACCAAAATAACAATCAAGGCACAGATGAAGGAGCTAAAAATGGCGGACACATCATTTAAGGCGTGCGCTCCGGTCCAGATCTCAGATGCCGATATCTTCACCGCAATGCGCGAGATCTCCGGATATCTTGACATAACGCCATCCGATTTTAAGGAACTCTATCTCAAGGCGTACGATCACGCTCTTTCGAGATTAACCAGAGTCGTCAAGGTTAGGGAAGTTATGACTTCCAACGTCATTACAGCGAAACAGGAATTTCCACTCGAAAAAGTGGCGGAAATCATGGCCGTAAATCACATATCAGGATTGCCGGTTATAGACGACCGAGGAAAGCCATTAGGAGTCATATCCGAAAGAGATTTCCTCGAGGTAATGGTGGGTCGAAAATCCGCAAACCTTATGGAAATTATCGTGCAGTGTCTCAAAGGCAAAAACTGCCTGATGGCGCCTGTTCGCATAAAGTTGGCCAAAGACATCATGACCTCGCCGGCGATAATTGTGGGAGGAGATGACTCTGTCGATGACGTTTCTAAACTGTTTGCATCCAAAGGTATCAATCGCACGCCAGTGGTTGACAGTGAACAACGGATAATAGGTATCGTTACAAGAGGAGACCTCATGAAGGCGCCTGTAGCCGGAGGCAAGCCATGAACTATTTCCAAAAGATGAAAGGGGTGAGTCAAAGTCCGCCACACGTTTCAAGACTGGAAGTGCTTTTATCCTGGCTGGGGTCTTTCCTGGGAATAGCCGCTATAGGAGCCATGAACTATGTATACATGGGCAGCCAGGAGAACGCTCTCATGATCGCGTCATTCGCCGCTTCAGCCGTGCTCCTTTTTGGGGCGCCCAAAAGCCCGTTGGCCCAACCCAGAAATCTGGTTGGCGGCCATCTTTTGGCGGCTTTCATAGGTGTGGCTTTTTGCAAGATATTTATCACCCAGCCAGCGCTGGCCGCCTCACTTGCGGTTTCTACAGCCATAGCCGTAATGCATCTCACCAGGACTTTGCACCCGCCGGCCGGAGCAACAGCGTTGAACGCTGTAATTGGTGGTCCGAAGGTACACGCTCTTGGTTTCATGTATCCGGCTATTCCTGTTGCGATAGGTGTTGCAATAATGCTTCTGGTGGCGTTACTTTTCAATAATGCAGCGAGGAATCGTCGTTATCCGGAGTTTTGGCTGTAGCCCAGGCAAAGAATGAATGAGGTTAAGTCGTCGTCTCTGTGGTCCGGAACGCGAAATCGACCAGCGGCCGTGAGCCGCCGTGTGGACATTTCTTAACGTGGTTTAACCGTTTGACTTGTCATTTTTCTCGACAGCCCCTTCTTCAATCGGGTGGACCTTGTCTCCGTCAGAAACCGTGTTTCTTACGTTGATAGCGACCAA
>JACWAG010000161.1 GCA_014874425.1 Syntrophaceae bacterium
CCGGTATCGTGCGCCAGAACTCTGTAATGGGTCGCATTATCTATCGCCTCTCTAAGAGCGAAATAGCCGACGCCTGCTGTAACTATTGTCAGGGCAACCATGAACAGAAAGGCTAAAATTACAGTTAGCTTTATGTTGTTAAGATTCATCTATCGAGCTAGTCTCTCATCAATCCGCATTTGGACCCTCGTGGTCTTTTTCAGTATGGATAATTGGCCATGTTCTTCGTGGTCACATCTATCCAACCTCGTCCAAAAAACAGGTTTTGTTTGAGCTTGTCTTGTCTCAGATTATGATATCCTTTTGCCTTAAGGTTTGTTCCGGTGTGAATCTTCTGTCCCTGAAGCAATTTAAGGGCGGCCTCATTCATCGCATATCCCGCTTCCGCAGGATCCCAGAAGCTGATAGTCTTGATTGAGCCTGTTTCCAGATAGGATTTGCAGCCTGAAACAAGAGACACCCCCACCACGCTAACCTTGTTCCGGAGCCCCAGAGTTTCTACGGCGAGAGCGGAAGAGGGGCATGAAACCATGGTTAGTCCCAATATTCCCTTTATGTTATGAAATCTGGTGAGAAGGTCTTTCGCTTGTGCATAAGAGCGTGCTGCATTGTCCTGATCTTCGACCGCGTCTGTTACCAGCTTCATCTCGGGATATTGCTCAAGTTGGTGAGAAACGGCCGCGTCACGCCATGCCATGTGGGACTGACTATCGTAACTGCCCAAAATAATCGCGTAATCACCTTGTTGATTCATACTCGATGCGAGTTCGTCCATAAGATGCCGACCCCACGCCTTGTTATCAAATGGTTCGATGATGACATTAGCGCTATCGAGTCTGCAAGCTTCCTGGGCCACGACGACAACTCCTTTTTCTTTAGCCCTTTTGAGGGCAGGTTTTACTGCGGGAACAGAAAAAGGCACAATACAAATAGCGTTCACACCCTGTTTGATCAGTTCGTCGACCATTTGAGCTTGCAGAGCGCCATCGGCTCTCGCTGGTCCAAGCGTAAAACTGTCCTGACCGGTTTCTTGAGCGAATTTCTCAACCCCAACCCTCATTCTTGCGAACCAGGGGATGCCATCCACTTTAACGAGTGTGGCTATTTTGAATTTTTGTTCAGGGGTAGGGGTCGCCTGTTTTTGATCACCCCGTTTTGAATTGCAGTCGGTAAAAGCCAATATAAATACGATAAGCGACAACGAGCCTAGAAATATTCGAGTTGATTTCTTCACAAGTCTGTTCCCATTACAGAGCAAGATTGAGCAAGGAGCTTTGACCCCAGTTTAATGCTTCCTTTATGTCCTAAAGAGGTCATCCGACACAAGACTCTGTTTGAAAATTTGATGGTTTTTCAACCCCGTTGCAACAAATTGACCCAAATTACGTCTCTCATCAGGACCGGCGCAATTATTGTGCCGCGGCGGTTTTCATGATAATATCTCATTTTTTGTGGTTCCGCGACTAGATGGTTTGTCACGGAATTTAAAGTTCAAGAAAGGTCATAAGTTATGGTAGCACAGCTAACTGTTTACTTCACCTATATAATAGAACAGCTCGGATACTGGGGAGCTGGTTTTCTAATGGCCCTCGAAAGCATGATCGCCCCTGTGCCAAGCGAGCTAGTGATGCCCTTTGTGGGGTTCCTGGCGGCAGAAGGTAAATTCTCAATCCCCACCGTAATACTCGTCACATCCTTTGGTTCCTTGACAGGGTCTTTGATATCCTATTTTCTGGGCTTGTGGGGTGGTCGGCCTCTAGTGCTCAAGGCGGGCCGTTACTTCTTCCTAAACCATGAACACCTGGAGTGGACGGAACGCTGGTTCGACAAGCATGGTTCGTGGACAATCTTCATCAGCCGTTTCATCCCAATTATTCGTCACCTCATTTCTATTCCCGCCGGCCTCGGCCGTATGAATTTGAGTCATTTCTGTATCTTTACCATCGTCGGGGCTACCATGTGGAACTCGTTTCTGCTTTTCTGCGGTTACAAGCTTCGACAAAACTGGACACTTGTGCAACAGTACTCTCACGAACTCGATATGGTAGTAGGAGGGCTCGCCATTGCGGCATTAGGAGCATGGGCCGTAGCCACTCACCTCCGCAGAAAAAGAGTGGTCGAGGAGAAAACAGACTAATGACTTCAGCCAGGCCATTTGGCGCCTAGATCTAAAGTAGTCCTTTAGTTACTATATGTCGCATAAAGTTATTTCCTGATTGAGTCGGCTTCATCCTCATGTAGACCGATTGTCGTACGCGAAGCGATACTCAACACCAGTAATCCGATAAAAAAAGACAACAAAGATCCAACCAGTATACTGATTTTCGCATAGTCCAGGTTGGTCGATGCGCCAAAAGCCAGATCAGCCACAAAAATTGACATGGTAAACCCTATGCCGCAAAGTATTGACGCTCCGTAGATTTGTGAAAACGTCACATCTGAGGGCATCATCGCAAATCGCATCCTTATCGCGACCCAACATGCGACAAATATCCCTAGTTGCTTTCCGACGAGTAGGCCTAGTGTCACTCCTAACGAAACCGGAGTGGTCAGGATATCAATCATCCGGCCCCATTGGACGGAAACCCCTGCATTCGCCAGAGCGAATAGAGGGACGATCCAATAAACTACCCAGGGATGTAAATACTGCTCCATCCGTTGCAAAGGGGTTTGAGCATCCTCACAAAGATCTTCAATTTTCCTAATTACAGTTTGACTGTTCTCTTCGGTGTTTGGCTCATCTCTTGACTGGTCCAGACGTCCCAACCGATCGAACATCCTGATTAAATGGTCCCTGAACTGTGGCATGTCACGACGAGAGCGGGCAGGTATAGTGAATGCCACCAAAATTCCCGCAATTGTCGAATGGACACCTGACATGTAAACCGACCACCATACCAGGGAACCAACAACTATGTATGGTAGGGGTCTTCGAAAACCCAGTATGTTGAAGGAAATCAGCAACACAATGAAAAATGAGGCAAAAAACAAATAATTTATGGCTAGGTCTGAACTGTAGTAGGTGGCTATTACGACTACAGCCCCTATGTCGTCTACGATGGCCAGCGCGGTAACGAATATCCGGAGCGAATGCGGCGCCTTTGAGCCAAGGAGTGTAAGCGCAGCCAATGTGAATGCTATATCCGTAGCCATTGGAATCGCCCAACCTTGTTCAGAGGGCGTTTGAGCGTTCAGCATGTAGTAGATGACAGCAGGAGCGATCATTCCTCCCAGAGCGCCCAATAGTGGTAACGAAGCTCGTCTCAAGGACGTAAGTTCACCTACAAGGACCTCACGTTTTATTTCCAACCCAACCATAAAGAAAAAAAAAGTCATCAGGCCGTCATTGATCCAAAAATGCAAAGGTTTATCGAGTGAGTATGCGCCGATTCGCACCTCAAAACGCAAATGCTGAAGCCATTCATAGGAACCGGCGAAATCAGAATTTGACCAAAACAACGCGATTGCGGTCAAAAGAACTAAAAGAACGCCGCCAGCGGCCTCCATTGAAGCAAACCTGTTAAATGGGGTCAGGAGCAATTCTCCTAGAGCTGCGCCTTTGTTAAATAGCGCTCGCTTTGAATGGATCGGTTTCATCTTGGTTGTTGACGCCTATTCCTACATTGTTTACTGGAAAAATTCACACTACTCTACTATACTCAGTTCCAAGAGGACCATAATTCCTCAGACTTAATTTCTCAACCAGTTAGACCGAAAGAATAGGGAG